>JAURXG010000200.1 GCA_030654555.1 Aquabacterium sp. | reverse complement strand
GGGGCAGGTGCTGGCGCAGACCGGCGCGATGGCGCCACCCGCCCAGGGCGACCGGGTGCGCTGGCCCGAGGTGCGCCTGCTCGACGGCCGGCTGCTGGCCGCGCCGGCGCTGCGCGGCCAGGCGGCGGTGCTGGTGTTCTTCTCCACCACCTGTCCGTTCTGCCTGCGCCACAACCAGCAT
Organism: Aquabacterium sp.; assembly: GCA_030654555.1. Lineage (GTDB taxonomy): Bacteria > Pseudomonadota > Gammaproteobacteria > Burkholderiales > Burkholderiaceae_C > Pseudaquabacterium. Next base: position 2,692 of record JAURXG010000200.1, on the reverse strand, counting down.
GTGCAGAAGCTGGTGGCCGCCAGCGCCGGCCTGCCGCTGCAGGTGCTGGGCGTGGCGCTGGAGCGCAGCGCCGACGAGGTGCGGCAGTACCTGGCCCGGCGCGGCCTGGCCTTCGACGTCACGCTCGACGAGCGCGCGCTGCGCAGCGTGCTGAGCCCGCGCCGGGTGATCCCGTTGACCTGCGTGCTCGACCGCGACGGCCGGCTGCGCGAGGTGATCCCGGGCGAGATGTTCGAGGACGACGTGCTGGGATTGACCCGCTGGGCACGCGCCTGACCGGCGTGGCACAGTCGCGGCATGTTGCCGTGCAGGAGGATCCCGCGATGAACACTGGGTGCAGACCGTTGCGTCGGCCGTCGCCGCGCCAGGGCCGGCTGGCCGCCGCCGCCGCGTTGGCGAGCCTGTTGGCGACGCCCTTGCAGGCCGCGGGTCCGGCCGAATTCGAGGGGGCCGACCTGAAGCTGGGCGAACGCCTGATCCAGCAGCACCAATGCAACGCCTGCCATGTGCGCCGGGTGGGCGGCGACGGCAGTGCGATCTACCGGCCCACCGGGCGCATCAGCCGACCGGCGGCCTTGCTGACGATGGTCGAGGTGTGCAGCACCGAGCTGAACCTGCAGCTCTTTCCCGAGGACGTGGCGGCCGTGGCCGCGGTGCTGCAGCGCGACCATTACCGGTTCAAGTAGGCGCGGGCCGGGTCGGGCGAAGGCCCTTTCCATCAGTGGCTGCGCATAGAATCATTGCAGGAACCTTGCCGGGAGTTGTGCGCCATGCCCCAAAACGACAGTGCAGACGCCGTCTTCGATTCGGTGGCCGAGTTGTTCTCGCTGCTGTCCACGCCGATCCGGCTGAAGATCATCGGCGCGCTGTGCAACGGCGAGAAGAACGTCTCGCAGCTGCTGTCGGAGATCGACACCACCCAGCCCAACATGTCGCAGCACCTGTCCACGCTGTACCGCGCGGGCGTGCTGGGCAAGCGGCGCGACAGCACCCAGATCTACTACCGGCTGCAGAGCGAGCGTGTGGCCACGCTGTGCCGCGCGGTGTGCACGCAGGTGGCGATCGAACTCGACCCCGGCACCGAGGTGCCCGCCACCGAGCGCCTGCTGCCGGCCGGCGCGCGCTGACCGGGCGGGCCGCCGGGCCGGCGTCTGCGCAGGCCGGCGGCGCGTCGGGGCGGCCTACTTCAGCTTCACGCCCTGCGCGTCGAACACCTGCACGGTGACCGGGATGGCGGCGCGCACGCTGGCGGTGACAGTGCAGAAGTCCTCGAAGCCCGCCAGCACCCGGTCGAGGTGGGCCAGGCCGCCGGCCGGCACGCCCAGCGTCAGGCGCGCGGTCAAGCCCAGCACGCGCAGCCGCTTGTCGGCATTGCGGCCCACCTCGGCCTGCACCTCGCAGGCGATGGCGCCGGGTTCTTCCTTGTACTTGCGCACCGAGAACAGCAGCGACGCCGACAGGCAGTTGCCCACCGCCGCGCACAGCAGCTGGATCGGCGACGGGCCGGCACCCTCGCCCAGCGGCGCGGGCTCGTCGGTCAGCAGCGTGGGCACCGCGCCACCCGAGCCGTTGTCGAACTGGTTGTCGAACGGGTAGTCGCGGCGCTGCGTCAGGCGCACGGTGACCAGGGATTCGCTCATGGCAGGCTCCGAGGGATGAGGGGGTCTATCGCACCTTGCCCAGCAAGGTCTGCACGTCCTCGAGCACCGCGGCCAGCTCGGCGCCGCGCTTGGCATCGGGGGCCAGGCGGGCGCCCAGCTCCTGCTGCATGAAGCACACCGTCATGCGCACGTAGGCGCTGTCCAGGGCCTTGCGCACGGCGGCCATCTGGCCGGCGATGTCCAGGCAGGGGTCACCCGCCTCGATCATGCGCTGGATGCCGCGCAACTGGCCTTCGGCGCGCGTGAGCCGGTTCAGCAGGTCGGTTCTCGACTTGTCGTCAGTGAGCTGGGACATGGTGCAGCCCGCCCCGAGGGCGGGGGTTTTGTCGGAAGCGTCCATTGTCACAGCCTCGGCCCGGCGTTGCCCGGATCAGCGCGCGCAGCTTGCGCCGCCGTCCTTCATGCCCAGCTTCTTCAGCAGGATGCTCGGCGGGCAGAAGTTGGTGATGCCCGACTGGAACAGGTTGAAGCCGACGAAGGCGGTGAAGGCGAGGAACCACTTGCTGACGAACAGCGGGCTGCCCTCGACGCCGAGCAGCAGCGACAGCATCACAAAGAATCCGGCCATGAGGCGGATGACACGTTCGATGGTCATGAGAGTCTCCTTGGGGTCAAGCGGGTGAGGATGGGTGGTGGCGCCGGAACGCCGCGAAGTACAGCACCGGGATCACCACCAGCGTCAGCAGCGTGGAGACCAGGATGCCGAAGATCAGCGAGACGGCCAGGCCGTTGAAGATCGGGTCGTCGAGGATGAAGAAGCCGCCGATCATGGCCGCCAGGCCGGTCAGCGCGATCGGCTGGGCGCGCACCGCGGCCGACGACACCACCGCCTGCTTGAAGGCCATGCCTTGCGCCACCTGCAGCTCGATGAAGTCGACCAGCAGGATCGAGTTGCGCACGATGATGCCGGCCAGCGCGATCATGCCGATCATGGAGGTCGCCGTGAACTGCGCTCCGAGCAACGCGTGGCCCGGCATCACGCCAATGAGGGTCAGCGGAATCGGCGCCATGATCACCAGCGGCGTCATGTA
>JAURXG010000193.1 GCA_030654555.1 Aquabacterium sp. | reverse complement strand
CCGTTCAGCGGCGCGGCCACGGTGTAGCGCTCGCGCACGCGGGTGCGGCCGTCCTCGACGATGGCCTGCTCGTAGCGGCCGGTGGCCACCGTGGCCACCTCGACGGCCAGCGGGCGCGGTGCGAAGGCCCAGGCCAGCAGTGCCACGACGGCGACGGCGCCCAGCGCGGTGGTGATCAGCGTGTTTCGTTTCATCGGAGGAGTTCGGTCGCGGCCCTCAGGCCGGTGCCGCAGTGGGCTTGGGGGTGGGGGTGAAGATCGCGTAGTTGCCGTTGGCCTGTGCCACCAGCACCTCGCCCAGGTAGAGGCGGGCGTCGAGGTTGGCCACCGCCTTGCCGCGGTTGACCAGCGTGGTGCGGCAGGTCAGCAGACCGGTGTGCACCGGCTTGAAGTAGTTGATCTTGATTTCGATCGTTGCGCACAGCTCGCCCGGCGCCAGCGTGGGGTACAGCGCGGCGCCCATGCCGGTGTCGGCCAGCGCGTAAAGCACCGCGCCATGCACCACGCGGTGCGGGTTGAGGTGGCGCGCATCGGCAGTGAGCCGCAGCGTGCTGCTGCCGGCGGCTTGTTCGTCCACGCGCAGCGCGATCAGGTCGGCGAAGGGATGGTCCATGCGGTGGGTCTCGATGGCGGTTGGGGGGGCGGCTCATTCTCGGGTCTTCAGCGCCGACACCATGTCGATGCGGTGGATGCGCCGGCGCACCACCGCCGCGCTGCCCAGCGCCGCCACCAGCACCGCCAGCGCCGCCATCGCATAGGTGCGTGGCAGGATCACCACCGGGAAGAAGAACTGGTCGCTCTTGAGCAGCACCGCCACCAGGTGCACCAGCGCCCAGCCCAGCACCATGCCCAGCGGCAGCGCGACGGCGATCACCAGCGCCATCTCGCCCAGCAGCAGCGTGGTGACCTCGGCGCGGGTGAAGCCCAGCACGCGCAGGCTGGCCAGCTCCCAGGCGCGCTCGGCCAGCGCGATGCGGGCGTTGTTGTAGACCACGCCGATCGCGATGACGCAGGCGAAGGCGGTGAGCACGCCGCTCATGATCATGATGTTGCGCGCGGTCATCTCCTGCATGTTGCGCAGCATCGTGGCCTTGCTGAAGGCGCCGGCCGCGCGCGGCAGCTGCTGCGTGGCGGCGAGGAAGGCCGCCTCGCTGCCGCGCTCCAGCGACATCACGAAGCCGCCCGACAGGTCGCCGTCGCCCATCGCGCGGTTCAGCACCTCGCGCCGCGCGTAGGCGTTCAGCCCCATGGTCTCGCGCACCAGGCCGTCCACCGGCAGGTTGAACTCGCGCCGCACGCCTTCGGTCAGCTCCAGCCGCACCGCGTCACCCACGCGCAGGCCCAGCTTGTCGGCCAGCCGGTCGGTCAGCAGCAGGCCGTCGCCGGTGGCGGCCACCGGCCGGCCGTCGATGTCGACCACCCGGTGCAGGTCGGGCTGGTCGGGCAGGCCACGCAGCTGCACCCGCTCGCGCCGGTGGCCGTTGACCAGCGTGGCCGACAGGAAGCGCGACGATTCGACCGCCAGCACCCCCGGCAGCCGCGCCAGCTGCAGCGCCACGCGGTCGTCGACCGGCTCGACCATCCACACCGAGACATCGCTGCGCATCTTCAGCCTGAACTCGGCGTCGATGATCATCTCGATCGCGTCGCGGAAGAAGTTGCCCATCACCACGATGGCCACCGCCGCGGCCACGCCGGCGATGCCGGTGGCCGTGCGCAGCGGCCGGCGCTCCATGTTGCGCAGCACCAGGCGCAGCGCCGGCGACAGGCCGGTGTAGCCCAGGCGCTCGACCAACGTGCGCCTGTAGCCGGCCGGCGCGGCCGGGCGCATGGCCTCGGCCGGCGTCAGCCGCACCGTGGCCAGGATCGCCGCCAGCGTGCCGGCCACCGCGGTGGCCGCGGTGGCGCCACCGCCCATCAGCACCAGCGCCGGATCGATGCCGTGCGGAAACTGCGGGAAGTGGAACACCTCGGCGTACAGCCCGGTCAGCAGCCCGCCCAGCCAGTGCCCCAGCCCCACGCCCAGCACCAGGCCCACCAGCACGATGGCGCCGACCAGCTTCAGGTAGTGCGCGGCGATGCTGCGGTTGCGGTAGCCCAGCGCCTTCAGCGCGGCGATCTGCTCGCGCTGGGTGGCGACCAGCCGCGACACCACCACGTTGAGCAGGAAGGCCGCCACGCCGAGGAAGATCGCCGGCAGCACGGTGCCCAGCACGCGCTGCTCCTTGATCTCGTTGTCCAGCATCGCGTGCGAGGTCTGCTCGGCGCGCGGCCGCGGCGCGGCGCCGCCATAACGCGCCAGCGGCTCGGCCAGCCGCGTGATCACCTCGCGCTCGCTCACCGTGCGCGCACCGGCCGGCGCCAGCCGCACCGCCAGCGCATTGAAGGCGCCCTGCATGTCGTAGGCCGCGGCCAGCGCGGCCTGGTCGACCCAGAACACGCCGAAGCCACGCTGGTCGGGCATGCCGAACAGGCCGGCGAAGATGAACTCGGGCGAGGTGGCCAGGCCGACGATGCGCAGCGTGCGGTGGCGGCCGTTGACCAGCGCGCTCACGGTCGATCCGGGCTGCAGCCCGCGCATCTGCGCGAAGCCCTGCGACACCAGCGCATCCAGCGCCGCGCCATCGCCGGTGCTGCTGCCGTCGCCCTCGGCGGCGCCGGTGGCAAACAGCGCGCGCCCGGCGACCACGGTGACCTGGTTCAGCCGTGGTGGCTGCAGGCGGTCGACACCGATCAGCTGGCCCAGCACCGGGTCGCTGCTGTCGGGCAGTTGGATGCGCACGATCTGCTCGATGGTGGTCTGCACGTCGGCCACGCCGGGCACCTCGCGCAGCCGATCGGCCAGCGCCACCGGGGCGCGCTTGACGGTGGCGAACAGGTCGGCAAAGCGGCCCTGGGCGTAGAACGTCTCGCGCGCGGCGTCCAGCGAATCCACCGCCGACAGGCTGGTGAGAAAGCCGCCCAGCCCGCTGGCCACCACCAGCGCGATGGTCAGCGCCTGGCTCCACATCGTGCGCAGGTCGCGCAGCAGTTTGATGTCGAGCGCCTTCATTTGAGCCCCTCGGCCGACGGGTACATCGGCCGATCCCCCGAGGGGATGCGGGCCGGCTTGGGAGCGGCCCGGCGCTCGGCCCGCGCCACTTCGACAGATGACAGCTTGCGCATCACCAACTCAATTCAGACGGCGACAGTTTGTGGGCGTTCGTCTCGATGCGCTGGATCTTGCCGTCGCCCAGGTAGACCACGCGGTCGGCCATGCCGGCGATCGCCGCGTTGTGCGTGATCACCACCGCGGTGGTGCCCAGCTCGGCATTGATGCGGGCGATGGTCTCCAGCACCAGCTTGCCGGTGGCGTAGTCCAGCGCGCCGGTGGGCTCGTCGCACAGCAGCACCTGCGGGCGCTTGACGATGGCCCGCGCGATCGCCACGCGCTGCTGCTCGCCGCCCGACAGCTGCGACGGAAAGTGATCACGCCGCGGGCCCAGGCCCACGCGCTCCAGGGCCTCGGCGATCGGCATCGGGTGCTCGACGATGTCGGTCACCAGCGCCACGTTCTCCCAGGCCGTCAGGCTGGGGATCAGGTTGTAGAACTGGAACACGAAGCCGACATGCTCGCGCCGGTAGCGCGTCAGCGCCTCGTCGTCGGCGGCCGTCAGGTCGTGGTCGTCGTAGGTCAGCGTGCCGGCGCTGGCCACCTCCAGCCCGCCCAGGATGTTCAGCAGCGTGCTCTTGCCGCTGCCCGAGGGGCCCAGCAGCACCAGGAACTCACCGCGCCGGATGTCCAGGTCCACCTCGCGCAACGCCGGCACGGCCACGTCACCCGCGTGGTAGGTCTTGCTCAGGCCATGGGCGCGGAAGACGACCTCGGGCGCGGCGTTCGGATCGACAGGCATGGCGTGATGCTGCGGCGGCGGTGGTTCGGTGGGCATGATCCCGCTCAAGGGTCGGCCTGTGGGTGGGTGATGGTGGCCCACTGGCCGGTTTTGGAGTGAACAGCCTAGGGAAATCCCGGCGAATTGGGTTTCGCCCTCTAGAGGGTCCTGGTCACACTGAAGCCCTGGATGCGCATGGCGCACCGCCCGATCCGATCCAAGTCCTCCCCCTTCACTGCGAAAGACCATCATGACCCCCACCACCCTGCGTGCCGTGACCCTGAAGACCGTTGCCAACTATCGCCACGCCGCCGAGCGTGCGGTGGGTGCCTACCGTGCCGGTGGCCGCCGCCTGATCGCGGTGGTGCAAAAGGGCGTGGACCAGGCCGCCCAGCGCGGCGCCGAGCCCTATGTGCCGGCCTTCGCGGCCGCGATGCAGCGCGCCGGCGACACGATGGGCACCCTGGCCGTCAAGAGCCTGGAAGCCGTCAGCGCCGGCACCGAGCGTGCGATCGAACTCAGCGCCGACGGCGTGACGGCGCAAGTCAAGCGCGTGGCCGAACTGGCCGGCGGCGTCGAGAACAGCGTCGTGGTGACCGGCCTGCAGGCCGCCGTGCGCTTCAGCCTGCCGGGCGCGCAAGCCGCGCTGGCGCTGTCCGAGCGCGTGGCCGCCGGTGCCGACAAGCTGGCCGACGTGGCCGCCGGCCCGCGCAGCACCCGTGCCAAGGCCACCGCCCAGCGTGCGCGTCGCGCCGCGCCGCAACTCGGCAAGGCCACCGGCCGCACGGCCGCCAAGGCCGCGCGTGAAGTCGCCGCGCAGGCCGAGGGCTCGGCCCAGGCCGTGACCCGCCGCGCCAAGGCCCAGGTGGCCAAGGTCAGCAAGGTCGTGGCGCAGGTGACGCAGGCCGCGCAGCCGAAGGCCGCCAAGGCCGCCCGCAAGCCCGCCACCAAGCCGGTGGTCAAGGCCACGCCCAAGGCCGCACCCAAGGCCGCGGCCAAGCCCGCGCGCCGCGCCGCCCGCAAGCCCGCACCGGTGGTGAAGGCCGTGCAAGAGGCCGTCGCGGCCGTGATCGCCTGATCCTCGACGGATCGCGCCTGGCAAGATAGCCGGGCACCATCGGTGCACCGAAAGGACGGATCACGATGCGACAACTCAGCGGGCACGATGCAGGCTTCCTCTACGCCGACACGGCGCATGCCAATGCCAACGTCAGCCTGCTGCACATCCACGATCAGTCCACGGCGCCCGGTGGCGTGGTGCGCTTCAAGAGCATCCTGGCGCACATCGAGCGCCGGCTGTCGGCCTCGCCGTTGTTCCGCCAGCGGCTGCAGCGCGTGCCGATGGGGCTGGACCACCCGTACTGGGTGGACGACGCGGACTTCGACCTCGAATACCACGTGCGCCACATCGCCCTGCCCAAGCCGGGCGACTGGCGCCAGTTCTGCATCCAGGTCTCGCGCATCCATGCGCGCCCGCTCGATCTCGACCGCCCGCTGTGGGAGGCCTACGTCATCGAGGGCCTGGACAGCTTTCTCGACCTGCCCGCGGGCAGCTTCGCGCTGCTGTTCAAGACCCACCTGGCCGCGGTCGACCTGCACCGGCTGGGCGCCTTGAGCAGCCTGCTCTACGACACCAGCGCCAACCCGCCGGCGCCGCCGCCGCCCGAGCCCTGGTTCGCCGATTCGCCGCCCGGCCGGCTGGGCCTGGTGCGCCACGGGCTGGTGAGCACCGTCACCTCGCCGCTGCGGCTGGCGCGGCCGCTGATGCGCGCCGCCACCAGCGTGGCGCCGGCGGCCGTGGCGCTGGCCAGCGAGATGCTGCTGCGCCCGCAGAACCTGCCGACCACACGCTTCAATTCGGTGGTGTCGCCGCACCGCGTGTTCGAGACCCGGCGCTTCACCGAGGCCGAGTTCGACGCCATCCGCGCGCTGGTGCCCGGCGCCAGCGTCGACGACGCGGTGGCGGCGGTGTGCGGCGGGGCGCTGCGCCGTTACCTGGATGCGCAAGGTGAGCTGCCCGAAGGCCACAGCCTGGCGGCCA
>JAURXG010000190.1 GCA_030654555.1 Aquabacterium sp. | reverse complement strand
CTCATGCTGCCGGTGGGCGTGCTGATCTCGATCATCGCGATGCGGCTGCTGGGCATGAACTCCAACCTGATGAGCCTGGGCGGCATCGCGATCGCGATCGGCGCCATGGTGGACGCAGCCATCGTGATGATCGAGAACGCCCACAAGCACCTGGAGCGACTGGACCGCCTGAGGCCCGTCCACAGCCTGCGTGACCGGGCCGACGCGATGATCGCCGCCTGCCAGGAGGTGGGTCCGGCCTTGTTCTTCTCGTTGCTGATCATCACCGTGTCGTTCCTGCCGGTCTTCACGCTCGAATCACAGGAAGGCCGGCTGTTTTCGCCGCTGGCCTACACCAAGACCTTCGCGATGGCCGGCTCGGCGCTGCTGTCGGTGACGCTGGTGCCGGTGCTGATGCTGCTGTTCATCCGCGGCAAGATCATGCCGGAGGCGAAGAACCCGGTGAACCGCTTCCTGATCTGGGTCTATCGGCCGATCATCGAAGCGGTCATGCGCTGGAAGAAGCTGACCGTGGCGCTGGCCGTGATCACGATGGGGTTGTCCTACTTCCCTGCATCGAGGCTTGGCAGCGAGTTCATGCCCACCCTCAACGAGGGCACACTGCTGTACATGCCGGCCTCGCTGCCGGGCATGTCCATCACCAAGGCCGCCGAGGTGCTGCAGACGCAGGACAAGATCATCAAGAGTTTCCCGGAGGTCGAATCGGTCTATGGCAAGGCCGGCCGCGCGAATACCGCGACCGATCCGGCGCCGACGGAGATGTTCGAGACCGTCATCAACCTCAAGCCGCAAGCGCAGTGGCGTGCCGGCATGACCACCGACAAGCTGATCGCCGAGATGGACCAGGCGCTGCAGTTCCCGGGCATCTCCAACGCCTGGACCATGCCGATCAAGGCGCGCATCGACATGCTGTCCACCGGCATCCGCACGCCCATCGGCATCAAGGTCTTCGGCAAGGACCTGGTCGAGATGGAACGGCTGGCCAAGGAGATCGAGGCCGTGGTCAAGACCGTGCCT
>JAURXG010000185.1 GCA_030654555.1 Aquabacterium sp. | reverse complement strand
GGCAGCAAGGCCGGCGTCGACAAGGCCTGCGAGGTGCTCAAGGCCATGGGCGCCAAGCGTGCGTTGCCGCTGGCGGTGTCGGCGCCGTTCCACTGCGCGCTGATGAAGCCGGCGGCCGACGCGCTGCACGAGCGGCTGGCGGCGGTGGCCATCGCGGCGCCGCGCTTCCCGGTGGTCAACAACATCGACGTGGCCACGCCCGCCGATGCCGAGACGATCCGCGACGCGCTCTACCGACAGGCCTTCGGCCCGGTGCGCTGGGTCGAGGTGGTGCAGGCGCTGCGCGCGCGCGGCGCCACCCATGTGATCGAGTGCGGGCCGGGCAAGGTGCTGGCCGGCATGGTCAAGCGCATCGACGGCGACCTGCTCAGCGGCGCGATCTTCGATCCGGCCTCGCTGCAAGAGGTGAAGGGGTTGCTGGCATGAGCGACAGCCGTCAGGTGGCACTCGTCACGGGCGCGAGCCGCGGCATCGGCCGCGCCATCGCGATGGCGCTGGCCACGCAGGGTTTCACCGTCATCGGCACCGCCACCACCGAGGCGGGCGCCACCGCGATCGGCGAGGCGCTGGCCCCGCTGGGCGGCCGTGGGCTGTGCCTGAACGTCAACGACGCCGCCGGTGTCGACGCGGCCATCGACGCCATCGTCAAGGCCGACGGCGGCCTGCACGTGCTGGTCAACAACGCGGGCATCACGCGCGACACGCTGGCCATGCGCATGAAGGACGACGACTGGGACGCGGTGCTCGACACCAACCTGAAGGCGGTGTTCCGCTGCAGCCGGGCGGTGATGCGCACGATGATGAAGCAGCGCTACGGCCGCATCGTCAGCATCACCTCGGTGGTGGGTGCCAGCGGCAACGCCGGCCAGGCCAACTACGCGGCGGCCAAGGCCGGTGTGGCCGGCATGACCCGCGCGCTGGCGCGCGAACTGGGCAGCCGCAACATCACGGTCAACTGCATCGCGCCGGGCTTCATCGCCACCGACATGACCGCCGAACTGCCCGAGGCCCAGAAGGCCGCGCTGCTGGGCCAGATCCCGCTGGGCCGGCTGGGCACGCCCGAGGAGATCGCCCACGCGGTGGCCTTCCTCGCCAGCCCGCTGGCGGGCTACATCACCGGCACCGAGCTGCATGTCAACGGCGGCATGTACATGAACTGAAACGATCTGCGCCACCCGGCCGCTGAGGCGGGGTGGCGCAGCACCGAAGTGCCGGTCTGCAAGCCCGACCGGTGCGGCGGCAGCGCGATTTAGAGCGCGCGCTCCACCGCAAGTAGAATCCTGGGCTGTTTGTGCATTTTTTACTCCTGGAGGAGTCATGAGCGATATCGAATCACGCGTCAAGAAAATCATCGCCGAGCAACTGGGCGTGGCAGAGGTCGAAGTCACCAACGAGAAGGCCTTCGTGGCCGATCTGGGCGCTGACTCGCTGGACACGGTGGAACTGGTGATGGCACTCGAAGACGAGTTCGGCATCGAGATCCCCGATGAAGAAGCCGAGAAGATCACCACGGTGCAGCTGGCGATCGACTACGCCGTCAAGCACCAGAAGGCCTGATGCTGGCTTGACATGACCCGTCGTCGCGTCGTCATCACCGGCCTGGGGCTGATCAGCCCCGTGGGCAATTCCGTGGCCGAAGGCTGGGCCAATCTCGTGGCTGGCCGTTCGGGCATCGACAACGTCACCCGTTTCGATGCCTCGGGGCTGTCCTGCCGGTTCGCCGGCGAGGTCAAGGGCTTCAACATCGAGGATTACATCCCCGGCAAAGAACCCCGCCACATGGACACCTTCATCCATTACGGCATGGCGGCGGCCATGCAGGCCGTGCAGGATGCCGGCCTGCCCACCGGCGATGCGCTCAGCGAAGAGCAGGCCGAGCGCATCGGCTGCGTGGTGGGTTCGGGCATCGGCGGCCTGCCGCTGATCGAGCGGACGCAGATCGAGTACGCCGCACGCGGCGCACGGCGCATCTCGCCGTTCTTCGTGCCGGCCTCGATCATCAACATGATCTCGGGCCACATCTCGATCAAGTACGGCTTCACCGGCCCCAACCTGGCGATCGTGACGGCCTGCACCACCGGCCTGCACTGCATCGGCGAGGCGGGCCGCATGATCGAGTACGGCGACGTCGACGTGATGGTGGCCGGTGGTGCCGAGAGCACCGTCTCGCCGCTGGGCATCGGCGGCTTTGCCGCGGCGCGGGCGCTGTCCACGCGCAACGACGATCCCAAGACCGCCAGCCGGCCCTGGGACAAGGACCGCGACGGCTTCGTGCTGGGCGAGGGCGCAGGCGTGCTGGTGCTCGAGGAGTACGAGCACGCCAAGAAGCGCGGCGCGAAGATCTACGCCGAGCTGGCCGGTTTCGGCATGGGCGCCGACGCGCACCACATGACGGCGCCCAACGTCGACGGCCCCAAGCGCAGCATGCGCGCGGCGCTGCGCAACGCCGGTATCAACGCCGACGCGGTGCAGTACCTCAATGCGCATGGCACTTCCACGCCGCTGGGTGACCTCAACGAGACCAACGCCATCAAGCTGGCCTTCGGCGACCATGCGAAGCAACTGGTCGTCAACTCGACCAAGTCGATGACCGGCCACCTGCTGGGGGGCGCCGGGGGCATCGAGTCGGTGTTCACCGCCCTGGCGGTGCACCATCAGATCTCGCCGCCGACCATCAACATCTTCAACCAGGATCCCGAGTGCGACCTGGACTACTGCGCCAACACGGCGCGCGAGATGAAGATCGACGTGGCGGTGAAGAACAACTTCGGCTTCGGCGGCACCAACGGCACGCTGGTTCTGCGCCGGGTGTGAGCGGCATCGGCAACGCGCATGCGCGCTGCCCCGGCGGTTGATGCCGCGCTGGATGCCGGCGTCCCCGAGCGCATGTTGATCCTGTTGCTGCACGGCCTGGCCGGTGTCACGCTGGCGCTGTGGGCGGCCGCGCATGCCGCGCTGGGGTTCAGCTTGCCCGTCCTGGCCGGCGCCGCGATCGCCGGTGCCTCGATGGCGGCGCTGGGCGCCTGGCTGGCGCGGCGTGCGCTGCCGGCCGATGCGGGCCGCCTGCGTTGGGACGGCCAGGGCTGGTCCTGGCAAGGGCCGGCCGATCTGCCGCTGGCACGGCTGGAGGTGTCGCTGGATCTGGGGGTGTGGGCGCTGCTGCGCCTGCATCCCGCGGATGGCACCCGGCCCTCTTGGCGGGTGGCCAGCCGGCGCGGTGCGGGTGCCGCCTGGCATGGCTTGCGGGTCGCCCTGGCCGCCCATGCCGGTGCACCCGTGCCGACGCCTGCCGATCGTCAGGACCGGCCGGGAGCTGCGCCATGACGGTGGACGACACCGATGTCGCACTGGTCGAACGCGCCAAGCGCGGCGACCAGAAGGCCTTCGAGATGCTGGTGGTCAAGTACCAGCGGCGCATCGAACGCTTGATCGCGCGCATGGTGCGTGATGTCGATCTGGTGCAGGACATCGCCCAGGAAAGCTTCATCCGCGCCTACCGCGCGCTGCCGCAGTTCCGTGGCGACAGCGCGTTCTACACCTGGCTATACCGCATCGCGGTCAACACCGCCAAGAAGGCACTGGTCGATCTCAAGCGCGATCCGCTGGTGACCGAATCCGCACGTGCCGGTGTTAATGACGACGACGATGAAACTTCCCGTGTCGAGCGCGAACTAACCGACGGCGAAACGCCCGAGGCGGTGCTGGCCAGCAAGGAGATTGCCCAGGCCGTGAACGCAGCGATCGAGGCCTTGTCGGAGGATCTCCGCCAGGCCATCACGCTGCGCGAGATCGAGGGCCTGAGCTATGAAGAGATCGCGGAGTTGATGAGTTGCCCGATCGGTACGGTGCGTTCGCGCATCTTCCGGGCGCGCGAGGCGATTGCGCAGCGGCTGCGGCCGTTGCTCGACACGCGCGAGGGCGAGCGGTGGTGATGACGATGTCGAGCAAACGGAACGGCGATGGCCCAGCGGCCGCGTCCCAGGCCCCTGGAGTTGAACAAGCATCATGGTGAACCGATCAGATACTTCCGCCGCCGCCCGGCAGGCGCTGTCGGCGCTGATGGATGGCGACCTCGACCCAGGCGCCGCGGGTGAAGCCCTGGGGGCGTGGCGGCAGGATGCCGATGCACGCGCCAGTTGGCATGCCTACCACCTGATCGGTGACGTGCTGCGCAGCGAAGACCTCGCCACGCAGCCCGCCAGCGACGAGGCCTTCCTGCAATCGCTGCGGGTCCGCCTGGCCGACGAGCCCGTGCCGATGGCACCGTCGCCGCTGGTGCATGCGCCGGCTGCGGCCGATGCGGCGGGCGCGGTGACGCTGCAAGGCGTCCATGCCGCGCCGCTGGCGCGACGCCGCCTCCTGCGCTGGCGCATGGGCCGCATGATGGCCCCGGCCGCCGTGGCCGCAGGCTTCGTGGCGGTGGCGGGTGTGATGGTGGTCACCCGGGTGATGTCGCCTGCGCCGGCTGCCGGTCCGACCCTGGCTGCCGCGCCTGCCGGTGCGATCGCTGCCTCGGGCATGCTGGTGCGTGACGCGCGGCTCGACCGCTACCTGTCGGCCCACCGCAGCCTGGCCAACGGCGCGGCCGCGGCCGGTGGTGCCGAGCACCGCGTGCAGATCGTCTTCGAGGGCCAGTGAGCATGGGCATCACCTGGGCCCGGCGGCGGCTGGGCCGGATCGGCTTGGGCGTGGGCTGGGGATTGGCCCTGGCTTGCGCGCCGCTGCTGTCCGCGGCGCAAGGCGCCGCGGGTGCCGCAGGTGCCGCGGTGTCGCCCGCCGATGGGGCTGCCTGGCTGCAGCGCATCCAGCAGGCTGCGGCCTCGGCCAGCTACCGGGGCACGCTGATGTTCAGTGCCAATGGGGTGGTGTCCAGCGCCAAGGTCGTGCATTACTGCGACGGACGCCAGCGCTACGAGCGGCTGGAAGTGCTGGATGGCCGCGCCCGCCTGCAATACCGCCACAACGACCAGGTGCTCACGCTGTGGCCCGCCACCAAGGTGGCCATGACCGGGCAGCGCGACGCCGTGGCCGAGTTCCCGGCGCTGCCGATGGCTGCCGACACCCGCGCGATGGACAGCTACGAGCTGCGACGGGTCGGCAGGGAGCGTGTGGCCGGCCACGAGGTGGACGTGCTGATGCTCAAGCCGCGCGACAAGCTGCGCTTCGCCCAGCGGTTGTGGGCCGATCGCGAGACCGGCCTGCTGCTGCGCAACGACGTGCTGAGTCCCGGTGGCGACGTGCTGGAGTCTTCGGCCTTCATCGACCTGCAGATCGGCGGTCGGCCGCAGCCCGAACCGATCCTGCGGGCGATGAAGAAGCTCGACGGCTACCGGGTGCTGCGGCCGCAGGCCGAACGCACCCAGCTCGAGGCCGAAGGCTGGGCCATGAGCAAGCCGGTGCCCGGGTTCCAGATGGTGAACTGCAGCCGTCGCCCGCTCGATGCGGCGGCCGAGACCGATGCGCCGGTGCAGGTGCTGCAGTCGGTGTTCTCCGATGGCTTGGCCCAGGTGTCGGTGTTCATCGAGCCCTACGACGCACAGCGCCACAAGCAGGCCATGGGCACCAGCCTGGGCGCGTCGCACACGCTGATGGTGCGGCGTGGTGATTGGTGGATCACCGTGGTGGGCGAAGTGCCCATGGCCACGGTGCAACAGTTCGAGGCCGCGCTGGAGCGCAGGCGCTGAACAAGCGCCTGATCCAGGCGGCAGTTCGTTGGTCGATGATGAGGTGAGTGGATGTCCGATCTGGCTTTCTCGATGAAGTCTTCGCTGCAGGTGGGCCGCCGTTGGGCGGTGCAGTCCGCACTGGTCCTGGGGCTCGCCGCGGCGCTGGCGGCGCCGGTGGGTGCGGCCTCGCCCCGCGGTGAATTGCCCGACTTCACCGAACTGGTGGAGAAGGTGGGGCCCTCGGTGGTCAACATCCGCACGATGGAACGTGCCGGCCGCAACGCCATGCCAGGGGGCGGCGGCGGTGGCATCGATCCCAACATGGAAGAGTTCTTCCGCCGTTTCGGCATCCCGCTGCCCGGAGGCCGGGGCAACCCACGCGGCGGCGACGAAGAGCCGCAGCAGCGCGGTGTCGGCTCGGGCTTCATCCTCACCGCCGATGGCCTGGTGATGACCAACGCCCATGTGGTGGATGGCGCCGACGAACTGATGGTCACCCTGACCGACAAGCGCGAGTTCAAGGCCAAGGTGATCGGCCTGGACAAGCGCACCGACGTGGCGGTGGTCAAGATCGAGGCGACCGGCCTGCCGGCGGTGAAGCTGGGCGACGTGGGCCGGCTCAAGGTGGGCGAATGGGTGATGGCCATCGGCTCGCCCTTCGGCCTGGAGAACAGCGTGACCGCCGGCATCGTCAGCGCCAAGGCGCGCGACACCGGTGACTACCTGCCCTTCATCCAGACCGACGTGGCCATCAACCCCGGCAACTCGGGCGGCCCGCTGATCAACATGCGCGGCGAGGTGGTGGGCATCAACTCGCAGATCTACAGCCGCTCGGGCGGGTTCATGGGCATCTCGTTCGCGATCCCCATCGACGAGGCCAGCCGCGTGGCCGAGCAGTTGCGGGCCAGCGGCCGGGTGATCCGCGGGCGCATCGGCGTGACCATCGCGCCGGTGACCAAGGAGGTGGCCGAATCCATCGGCTTGGGGCGTGCCTCCGGCGCGCTGGTGCGTGGTGCCGAGAGCGGCGGCCCGGCCGACAAGGCCGGCATCGAGGCCGGCGACATCATCACCAAGGTCGACGGCAAGGTGATCGACAAATCGGGCGACCTGCCGCGCATCGTGGGCGCCACCAAGCCCGGCAGCAAGACCGTGCTGCAGGTCTTCCGTCGTGGCGGCTACCGCGATGTGACGGTCACCGTGGCCGAGTTCGAACCCGACGCGCCCACCCGCGTGGCGCAATCCGAGAGCCCTGCGGCATCGGCCGGCGGCAAGAGTGCACTCGGTCTGACGGTGACCGACCTCAGCGACGTGGCCAAGCGTGAACTCAAGCTCAAGGGCGGGGTGCGGGTCGATGCGGTCGAAGGTGCGGCGGCGCGTGCCGGGCTGCGCGAGGGCGACGTGATCCTGGCGCTGGACAATGCCGAGATCGCCGACGTCAAGCAGTTCATGGTGGTGTCGGCCAAGGTGGAGAAGGCACGCGCGGTCAGCGTGATGGTGCGGCGTGGTGAATGGGTCAATTACCTGGTGATCCGTCCAGGCCGCTGATGCGCCGACGGTGCAGCGGCCGATCCGACGCATCCGAGTGGCGTGTCGGGTCTTTTCGCATCACGGTAGATCGTGCGCCGCCGCACGGCCGGTCAGCCGGATCGAGGGGCGCCCGATCTGCGGATTTTGCCGACTTGAAAGTTGGTGATTACTTGCTTCGAATGGCGCTGGCCGGCGATTGCGCGTCCACTTGGTTAGAATCTGCACCATTGAGCCGGGGTTTAGCCGTCAATGGGGCGCGGTGTTGCGCGACCCCAACGCCGCGCCCAATCATCCACAAGGCCCTGTGCAGAAGCTGTGGATAATTTTGGCTTGTTGGCACCCCGCAACGGCCGGATATCGAGCATTGGCGCGGCTTCCAGCCCGGTGGTTTTGGCTACAATGAAGGCCCAACAAGCAGTTGCCAAACATTTGTTGGAAGGCGCGTCTCCTCTTTGGACGTGCCTTTTTTTTATGTCTTTCGAGGGCTGCAAGCCCCGCCACTCCGCGCCCTGCCACGCGTCCGCTTGGAGCCTTGCCCGAGTGTGATCTGCAAGCCGGCAACCGCGCCTGATCGAACCCATGGACCACATCAGAAACTTCTCGATCATTGCCCACATCGACCACGGCAAGTCGACCCTGGCTGATCGTTTGATCCACCGCTGCGGCGGCTTGAGCGACCGCGAGATGGAAGCGCAGGTGCTCGACTCGATGGACATCGAGCGCGAGCGCGGCATCACCATCAAGGCGCAGACCGCCTCGCTGCGCTACACCGCCAAGGACGGGCAGGTCTATCACCTCAACCTGATCGACACGCCGGGGCATGTGGACTTCAGCTACGAGGTGAGCCGCTCGCTCTCGGCCTGTGAAGGCGCGCTGCTGGTGGTCGACGCCAGCCAGGGTGTCGAGGCGCAGACCGTGGCCAACTGCTACACCGCGCTGGACCTCGGCGTCACCGTGGTGCCGGTGCTCAACAAGATGGATCTGCCCAACGCCGATCCCGAGAACGCCAAGGCCGAGATCGAGGACGTGATCGGCATCGACGCCGACGACGCCATCCCCTGCTCGGCCAAGACCGGCATGGGCATCGACGAGATCCTCGAGGCGGTGATCGCGCGCATGCCGCCGCCCAA
The DNA here is from genome assembly GCA_030654555.1 of Aquabacterium sp. Lineage (GTDB taxonomy): Bacteria > Pseudomonadota > Gammaproteobacteria > Burkholderiales > Burkholderiaceae_C > Pseudaquabacterium. The sequence continues at coordinate 2,327 of JAURXG010000185.1, read as the reverse complement.
GGGCAACCCCGATGGTCCGCCGCGGGCGATGATCGTCGACAGCTGGTTCGACAACTACGTCGGCGTGGTGATGCTGGTGCGCATGGTCGATGGGGTGCTCAAGAAGGGTGACCGCATCCGCATGATGGCCACCAACACGGTCTACCCGCTCGAGCAGTTGGGCGTGTTCACGCCCAAGAGCGAGTCGCGCGACGAGCTCAAAGCCGGCGAGGTGGGCTTCCTGATCGCCGGCATCAAGGAGTTGCAGGCGGCCAAGGTGGGCGACACCGTCACCATCGAGAAGAAGCTGCCCAACAACGCCGGCCCGGCGACCGAGGCGCTGCCCGGCTTCAAGGAGATCCAGCCGCAGGTGTTTGCCGGGCTGTACCCCACCGAGGCCAGCGAGTACGACCAGCTGCGCGATGCGCTCGAGAAGCTCAAGCTCAACGACAGCAGCCTGCGCTACGAGCCCGAGGTGTCGCAGGCGCTGGGCTTCGGCTTCCGCTGCGGCTTTCTCGGCCTGCTGCACATGGAGATCGTGCAGGAGCGGCTGGAGCGCGAGTTCGACCAGGACCTGATCACCACCGCGCCCAGCGTGGTCTACCAGGTCGAGTTGAACGACGGCGAGGTGATGCAGGTCGAGAACCCCAGCAAGATGCCCGACCTGGGCCGCATCAAGGAGATCCGCGAGCCCATCGTCACGGTGCACCTGTACATGCCGCAAGACTACGTGGGCCCGGTGATGACGCTGGCCAACCAGAAGCGTGGCATGCAGCTGAACATGGCCTACCACGGCCGCCAGGTGATGCTGACCTACGACATGCCGCTGGCCGAGATCGTGCTGGACTTCTTCGACAAGTTGAAGAGCGTGTCGCGCGGCTACGCCAGCATGGACTACGAGTTCAAGGAGTACCGCGCCTCCGATGTCGTCAAGGTCGACTTGCTGATCAACGGCGACCGCATCGATGCGCTGTCGATCATCGTGCACCGCGCGCAGAGCCAGTACCGGGGCCGCGCGGTGGCCGCCAAGATGCGCGAGCAGATCCCGCGGCAGATGTACGACGTGGCGATCCAGGCGGCCATCGGCGCCAACATCATCGCGCGCGAGAACATTAAGGCGCTGCGCAAGAACGTGCTGGCAAAATGCTATGGCGGTGACATCAGCCGCAAGAAGAAGCTGCTCGAAAAGCAGAAGGCCGGCAAGAAGCGCATGAAGCAGATCGGCTCGGTGGAAGTGCCCCAAGAGGCCTTCCTGGCGATCCTGCAGGTCGAAGACTGATCCCCTCTCCCCCCACCAGAACAACATCCATGATGAGTGTCCTCACCGCCGCGCTGTACGGCATCCTGCTGGTCTACGGTGCGGGCTGGTACCTGGGCTACTGGATCGGCAACTTCTCGCTGCTGCTGTTCGTGCTGACGGTGGTCACGCTGGTCTACTGGCTGGCCGAGCGCTACCGCTTCGCGCCGGCGCGCGCGGCCGCCGCCGAGGCCCTGAGCGCGCAGGACAGCCAGCGCCGCACCGAGCTGGGCAAGATGGGCATCCAGCAGGTCGATGGCAACGTGGTCGAGGCGCGCGAGAAGCTGCTGATGCAGCCCTGGTGGCTGGACTGGACGGCGGGGCTGTTCCCGGTGATCCTGGCGGTGTTCCTGCTGCGCTCGTTCCTGTTCGAGCCGTTCAAGATTCCGTCGGGCTCGATGATCCCCACGCTGCTGGTCGGCGACCTGATCCTGGTGAACAAGTTCCACTACGGCGTGCGCCTGCCGGTGCTCAACACCAAGGTCATCGCCAACAAGGATCCGAAGCGCGGCGACGTGATCGTCTTCCGCTACCCGGTCGACCCGCGGGTCGACTACATCAAGCGCGTGGTCGCGATCCCCGGCGACGAAGTGAGCTACACGAACCAGACGCTCAGCATCAACGGCCAGCCGGTGCCGGTGCAGTCCCAGGGCGACTACTACGACGACGACAGCCTGCGCTACATGCCCAGGTACACAGAGAAGCTCGGCGAGGTGGCGCACGGCATCCTGGTCGAGCCCAAGCGCGCGTCGATCTACCGGCCGATGGAAAGCTTTGTCAACTTTCGTGACAACTGCCGCTACACCGCCGAGGGTGTCACGTGCAAAGTGCCGGTCGGCCATTACTTCGTGATGGGTGACAACCGCGACAATTCACAGGATTCACGCTACTGGGGCTTCGTGCCCGACGAGAACCTCGTCGGCCGTGCCTTCATGGTGTGGCTGTACTTCGGCAACCTGCGCCGGATCGGTTCGTTCAACTGATGCTGCGGTCACACCGGGGCTCCATGAAGACCGCCACTCGCTCGCTTCCTCACCCCGCGGCACGGCCC
>JAURXG010000149.1 GCA_030654555.1 Aquabacterium sp. | reverse complement strand
ACCCAGACCAATGATCAGACCGGCGGCGAGGGCGACAAAGCTGATGACTTCCATGATGAACTCCTAGAGGGAAAAGTTAGTAAGGGAAAAACTGCGAGAGAAAACCAAAGCCAGTAGCCGGCCCGGGGAGAGATCGAAGCGCTTGGGCTTCGAAGTACAAAGAGCCCGGGGGCTCAGTGCGCGTCGTGTGCTTGGCCCAGGTACACCAGGGTCAGCATCATGAACACGAATGCCTGCAGCGCGACGATCAGGATGTGGAAGATCGCCCACACGGTGCCAGCAACGATATGACCGAGGAACAGCGCGATGCCGGTGCCGGTCAAGGCAAAGGCGCCGCCCATCAGCGCGATCAGCATGAAGATCAGTTCGCCGGCATACATGTTGCCGAACAGCCGCATGCCGTGCGAGACGGTCTTGGCGACGAACTCGATCATCTGCATCAGGAAGTTGATCGGGTAGAGCAGGATCTTGTCGCCAAACGGGGCGGTGAACAGTTCGTGCACCCAGCCGCCGAAGCCCTTCATCTTGACGTTGTAGAACAGGCAGATCAGCAGCACCGACAGCGACAGGCCCATGGTCACCGACAAGTCGGCAGTGGGCACGACACGCAGGTAATGGATGCCCATGGCCGCGCCCACCGTGGGCAGCAGGTCGACCGGCAGGAAGTCCATCGCGTTCATCAGGATGATCCAGACGAACACGGTCAGGGCCAGCGGGGCGACCAGCTTGCGGCTGGTGGCGCTGTGCACGATGCCCTTGGCCTGGCTGTCGACCATCTCGACCAGCAACTCGACGGCGGCCTGGAAGCGACCCGGCACGCCCGAGGTGGCCGACCTGGCGGCGCGCCACAGGAAGAAGCTGCCCAGCACGCCCACCAGCACGGCGAAGAAGATGCTGTCGAGGTTGAAGACCGAGAAGTCGACGATGGCCGTCTGCTTCTTGTTTTGCAGGTGCGTCAGGTGGTGAATGATGTATTCACCAGCGGTCGGTCCGTGTGTCGCGGCACCTGCTGCGGCGTGTTCTGCGGCTGCCATATCGTGTTGTCCAGTCCCGAACTTCTAATCAAGCCTTGCGGCGCCGCCAGAGCAACGCCACCCAATAAACCTTCATGCAGACAACCATGGCGACCAACAAGGCCGGCCACCCCAGGGGCTGCA
>JAURXG010000348.1 GCA_030654555.1 Aquabacterium sp. | reverse complement strand
GCACCAGCCCCAGGCGCTGCTGCCAGGCTTGCAGGAACAGCACCAGCCCCAGTCCTCGCGCCAGCAGCAACGCCAGCGCATAACCCGCCAGGCCCAGGCCGGCCCAGCCGAAGGCGCCGGTCATCAGCGGGATGGCCAGGGCCAGGTGCACCAGCTGCATCGTGATGTTGACCACCATGGTCGGGCGCGAGTGCAGGTGCGATCGCAGCACGCTGGCCGCGGTGGTGTTCCAGGCGTCCAGCAGCACCGCAGGCGCCATCAGGCGCAGCAGCGGCACGGCCAGCGGCAACACCTCGGCCGGCGTGTTCAGCACGCGCAGCAGCGGTTCGGCCGCGGCGGCGGCCAGCAGCAGGCAGATGCCGCCGATCCAGCTGCTGGCGCCCCAGGTGGCACGCGCGGTGCGGTCGGCCTCGTCGCGCCGCTGGCCGCCCAGCGCCTGCGCCACTACCACGCTGACGCCCGCCCCGACGATGCGGAAGAAGACGAACAGCATCGCCAGCACCTGGCTGCACAGCGCGAAGGCCGCCCCCTGCGCGTCACCCAGCCGCGCCGCCAGCACCGTGCCCACCACACCCATGCCGATGCCCAGCGCCATCTCGGCGAACAGCGGCAAGGCCAGCGGCAACAGCCGCGGCGCGGGCGGTGGCGGCGGCCGGGCGCTGCCGTGGCTCAGGTTCAAGATGCGCGTCGCCGCAGCACGGCCTCACGCACCAGCGGCAGGCGGTCGTTGCCGAAGTACATGTCGTCGCTGCCGACGAAGATCGTCGGCGAGCCGAAGGCGCCCCGCGCGATCGCCTCGTCGGTGTTGGCCTTCAGCATCGCCTTGACCTCGGCCGTGCTGATGGCCGTCAGCAGCGCCGCGGCATCGATGCCCAGCGTGGCGGCGATCTCGGCCAGCACCGCCTCCTGCGAGATGTCGCGGTCGTCGCTCCAGTAGGCCCTGAACACCGCGTCGGCAAAGGGCTCGAGTTGGCCCTGGGGCTTGAGCCAGCAGCAGGCCCGCATCGCCTTCACGCTGTTGACCGGAAACACGCTGGGCGGAAACCGGATCTTCAGCCCGTCGTGGCGCGCCCAGTCCTGGAGGTCCTTGCGCAGGTAGGCCTGCTTGGCCGGCACGCCCTTCTCGCGGAACTCGTAGACGCTGGGGTTCACCGCGTTGAAGATGCCGCCCACCAGCACCGGCTTCCAGTCGACGGTCTCGCCCAGTTCGGCGGCCAGCGGGCGCAGCTTGTGGAAAGCCAGCCAGGTCCAGGGGCTGCTGCAGTCGAAGAAGCATTCGATCATGAGGTGATTCTCAGGGCGTTGTGGCCGGCGGCGGCGTGCCGAACAGGTTCTTTCGGGTTTCATCGTCCATCGCCGCCTGCGGCTGGCGCAGGTCCTTGCCCACCACCAGCCCACGCTGCACCGCGTCGCGCGCACGCACGGCGGCGTACCAGCGCTTGATGTGCGGCCAGTCGTCCAGCGTCAGCCCTTGCGCCTTGTGCGTCATGATCCACGGAAAGATCGCGATGTCGGCGATGCCGTAGTCGTCACCCACCACGTAGGCGCCGGTCTTGCCCAGCTGGGCATCGAGCACGCCGTAGAGCCGTCTTGTTTCCTGCTCGTAACGGGCGATGGCGTAGGGGATCTTCTCGGTGGCGTAGAGCTTGAAGTGCCCATGCTGGCCCAGCATCGGCCCCAGCCCGCCCATCTGCCACATCAGCCAGGGCAGCACGCGGTGGCGGCCGCGGAAGTCGGCGGGCATCAGCCGGCCGGTCTTCTCGGCCAGGTAGACCAGCATGGCGCCGGTCTCGAAGCTGCTGAACGGCGCGCCACCGCCGGGGGGATCGTGGTCGACCAGCGCCGGGATGCGGTTGTTCGGGCAGATGGCCAGGAAGGCCGGCTCGAACTGCGCGCCGCGGCCGATGTTGACCGGCAAGATGCGGTAGGGCAGCCCCAGTTCCTCGAGCGCGATGCTGATCTTCCAGCCGTTCGGCGTGGGCCAGTAGTACAGGTCGATCATGGGGCTTGCGGCGCCCTTGGCGCCGGTGTGACAGCAAGCGGCGGAGACTATCGCGAAACTGCCCCGCGAGGAGATGCTGATGAACCCCACCCCGGCCACCCTGGCCCCCACCGCGCTGATCGACGCCGACCACCCCGCGGTGCAGGCCTATGCCCGGCAGCATGCCGTGGGCGCCGATGAGCGCGAGCGCGCCGTGGCGCTGTACTACGCGGTGCGCGACGGCTTCCGCTACGACCCGTACAAGGCCGACCTGTCGCCCAAGGGCATGCGTGCCAGCACCGTGCTGGCGCAGGGCTACGGCTGGTGCGTGCCCAAGGCCACGCTGCTGGCCGCCGTGTGCCGCGCGGCCGGCATCCCGGCGCGCCTGGGTTATGCCGACGTGCGCAACCACCTCAGCACCGAGCGCATGCGCAAGAGCATGGAAACCGAGGTCTTCTACTGGCATGGCTACACCGAGCTGTGGATAGCCGGTGCCTGGCGCAAGGCCACGCCGGCCTTCAACCTGAGCCTGTGCGAGAAGTTCGGCCTGCTGCCGCTGGACTTCAACGGGCTGGACGATTCGATCTACCACCCCTTCGACAAATCGGGCAACCGGCACATGGATTACGTGGCCCAGCGCGGCAGCTTCGACGACGTGCCGCTCGACGCCATCATGGTCGACTTCCGCCAGCACTACCCGCAGTGGATCGCCAACATGGCGCAGCAGCAAGACGCCGATTTCCAGGCCGAGGTCGATGCCGAGGTGGCGGCGCAGCAGCGCCAGCCCGGAGCCCCGACATGAGCGACGAGATCGATCCGCTGGCGATCCCGGCGGGCTTCCGCGTGCTGCCGATGGGCGGCGATTTCATCGGCGTCAACGGCCCGCTGTACCTCAGGCATGAGCGGCCGGCCGATGCCCCGCCGCTGGTGCAGATGGGCTTCCGGGTCGAGCAGCGCCACTGCAACCCGATGGCCAACTGCCACGGCGGCATGCTGGCCAGCTTCGCCGACATGCTGCTGCCGCTGTCGGTGCACCGCAAGGCGCCCGAGATGCGCAACCAGTTCCTGCCCACCATCAGCCTGCAGGTCGACTACCTGGCGCCGGCGCCGCTGGGCGCCTGGGTGCAGGGCGAGGCCGACGTGCTGCGCATCACCCGCAGCATGGTCTTCGCGCAGGGGCTGGTGACGGCCGACGGCGTGCCCGCGCTGCGGGTCAGCGGCATCTTCAAGATCGGCAAGGCCTTTCCGGCTTCGATGCAGGAAGGCGGCTGAGGCCCCCGGGGGGCTGAAGCGCAGCGGCGTTGGTGGCCGCACTCAGCCGGTGACGAAGGCCGGGTACTGCCGGCGGATGTCCTCGACGAACGACAGCGTGCCCGACAGATGCTGGCGCAGCGCCGCCTCGGCCGCCGCGGCGTCGCGCGCGGCCAGCGCGTCGACGATGGCGCCGTGGTCGCGCACGATGGCCTGGGCCTTGCCCTTGGCCGGCAGGTTCAGCCGCCGCAGCCGGTCGACATGGCCGCTGCGCTGGCGCACCAGCGACCACAGCGGCTCGACACCGGCGGCCTGGTACAGCTCGCGGTGGAAGGCCAGGTCGGCCGCCGCCAGCGCCGCGTAGTCCAGCGGCTGCAGCGCCTCGGCCTGACGGCGCAGGTGAGCGTGCAGCCGCGTCAGCAGCGCCGCATGCGCGGCCTCGGGCAGGGCCGCCAGCGTGCGCAGGATCTCCAGCTCGATGGCGCGCCGCAGGAAATGCGCCTGCAGCGCCGCGGCGATGTCGATGCGGCTCACCACCGTGGCGTGCTGCGGAAAGATGTCGACCAGCCCCTCCTCGCCCAGCCGCATCAGCGCGTCGCGGATCGGCGTCTGGCTGATGCCGTAGTGCTCGGCCAGTTCGGCACGCGGCAACACCATGCCGGGCTCCAGCGCCATCGAGACGATCAGCTCGCGCAGCGCCTCGAACACCTGCGGGGCGGCCTGGCGCTCGCGGTCGAAGCGCAGCGGGGGGATCTTGTCGAGCACATCCATTGGCGGCGATTCTAGGGACGCCCTCCCGTCCCAAGCGCGGCAATCCCTGCATTGACACACTAATACATTAGTGCTTTACTTCGGTCCTGACGGCGGTTGGCTTCCAATGTGCATGGTTGCTCGGCCCCTTCGTCCACCCCCTTGGCCCCACCCATGACCGCACCCACCTTCCCCCGCAAGACCCCGGCCGACCTGCGCAGCGCGCGCTGGTTCGCGCCCGACGACCTGCGCAGCTTCGGCCACCGATCGCGCGCCATGCAGATGGGCTACGGCCCCGAGGACTGGAAGGACAAGCCGGTCATCGCCATCGTCAACACCTGGAGCGACATCAACCCCTGCCACACGCACTTCAAGCAGCGGGTCGACGACGTCAAGCGCGGCATCCTGCAGGCCGGCGGCTTTCCGCTGGAACTGCCGGCGCTCTCGCTGTCGGAGAACTACGTCAAGCCGACCACCATGCTCTACCGCAACCTGCTGGCGATGGAGTGCGAAGAGTTGATCCGCAGCCACCCGGTGGACGGCGCGGTGCTGATGGGCGGCTGCGACAAGACCACGCCGGGGCTGGTGATGGGCGCGCTGTCGGCCGGCCTGCCCTTCGTCTACCTGCCCGCCGGGCCGATGCTGCGCGGCAACTACAACGGCCAGGTGCTGGGCTCGGGCTCGGACGCGTGGAAGTTCTGGGACGAGCGCCGCGCCGGCAAGATCGACGACGTGCAGTGGCTGGGCATCGAGGGCGGCATCGCCCGCAGCCACGGCACCTGCATGACCATGGGCACCGCCGCCACGATGATGGGCATCGCCGAGGCGCTGGGCCTCACGCTGCCCGGCGCCAGCAGCATCCCCGCGCCCGACGCCAACCACCCGCGCATGGCCGCGGCCTGCGGCCGGCGCATCGTCGAGATGGTGTGGGAAGACCTCACGCCCGCCCGCGTGCTCAGCCGCGCCAGCTTCGACAACGCCATCGCGGTGGCGATGGCCATGGGCTGCAGCACCAACGCCATCATCCACGTGGTGGCCATGTCGCGCCGCGCGGGCGCGCACTGCGCGGTGGATCTCGACGACTTCGACGCCGCCAGCCGCCGCGTGCCGGTGATCGCCAACATCCGGCCCAGCGGCGAGACCTACCTGATGGAGGACTTCTACTACGCCGGTGGCCTGCCCGCGCTGATGGCCACGCTGGCCCCGCACCTGGACCTGTCGGCGATGACGGTGACCGGCCGCAGCCTCGGCGAGAACATCGCCGGCGCGCAGGTGCACAACGACGACGTGATCCGCCCGCTGCACCACCCGCTGTACGCCGAGGGCGCGCTGGCGGTGCTGCGCGGCAACATCGCGCCCGGCGGCGCGGTGATCAAACCCAGCGCCTGCGCGCCGCAGTACCTGCAGCACACCGGCCCGGCACTGGTGTTCGACAGCTACGCCGAGATGAAGGCGGCGGTCGACGACCCCGACCTGGACGTGACCGCCGACCACATCCTGGTGCTGCGCTACGCCGGCCCCAAGGGCGGCCCCGGCATGCCCGAGTGGGGCATGCTGCCGATCCCCACCAAGCTGGTGAAGCAGGGGGTGCGCGACATGCTGCGCCTGAGCGATGCGCGCATGAGCGGCACCAGCTACGGCGCCTGCATCCTGCACGCCGCGCCCGAGGCCTACGTCGGCGGCCCGCTGGCCCTGGTCAGGACCGGCGACCGCATCACGGTGGACGTGCCGGCGCGCCGCATCCACCTGGAGGTCAGCGACGACGAGCTCGCCGCCCGCCGCGCCGCATGGGTGGCACCGCCGCCGCGCTACGCGCGCGGTTACGGCTGGATGGCGGCACAGCACATCCTGCAGGCCGACCAGGGCTGCGACTTCGACTACCTCGAAACCGGCTTCGGCGCCCCCGTGCCGGAGCCCGACATCTTCTGAGACCGACCATGAGCCTAGCCCCCCAGACACGCGACCAACTCAAGGCCGTCAGCACCGCCACGCTGTGCACCGCGCTGTTCAAGCGCGGCCTGCGCAACCAGTTCATCCAGGGCGTGCACCCGCTCAATCCCGACGGCCCGAACATGGTCGGCGAGGCCTTCACGCTGCGCTACATCCCGGCGCGTGAAGACCTCAACCCGCTCAGCGTGTTCCAGGACCGCGCCCACCCGCAGCGCGTGGCGGTGGAGCAATGCCCGCCCGGCGCGGTGATGGTGTTCGACAGCCGCAAGGACGCGCGCGCCGCCTCGGCCGGCAGCATCCTGGTCACCCGGCTGATGGTGCGCGGCGCCGCCGGCGTGGTCACCGACGGCGGCTTCCGCGATTCGCCCGAGATCGCCCGCCTGGCCATCCCCGCCTACCACCAGCGCCCCAGCGCGCCGACCAACCTGACGCTGCACCAGGCACTCGACATCAACGTGCCCATCGGCTGTGGCGACGTGGCGGTGTGGCCCGGCGACGTGCTGGTGGGCGACGCCGAAGGCGTGGTGGTGATCCCCGCGGCCATCGCCGACGAGGTGGCGGTGGAGGCGGTGGAGATGACCGCCTTCGAGGACTTCGTGATGGCCCAGGTGCAGCAGGGCCGCTCGATCATCGGCCTGTACCCGCCCACCGACGAGCGCAGCCGCACCGATTTCGCCGCCTGGCGTGCCGCCAACGGCCGCTGAGCTTTCCGACGCCGACTGGAGACCCCCATGAACGACACCACCACCCGCCGCCGCCTGCTGGCCCAGATGGGCGCCGGCGCCCTGGCCGGCACCCTGCCCGGCCTGGCCACGGCCCAGGCCGCCTGGCCCGCGGCCCGGCCCATCACCTACGTGGTGCCGTTCACCGCCGGCGGCTCCACCGACGTGATCGGCCGCACGATCACCGCCAAGCTGGCCGAGGCGCTGAAGCAGACCGTGGTGGTCGAGAACAAGGCCGGCACCGGGGGCGGCATCGGTGCGGCCTTCGTCGCCAAGGCGCCGGCCGACGGCTACACGCTGATGGGCGGCACCATCAGCACCCACGCCATCAACGCCAGCCTGTACAAGAACCTGCCCTACGACCCGGTGAAGGACTTCGAGCCGGTGTGCCTGGTCGCCTTCCTGCCCAACGTGCTGCTGGTCAGCCCCGGCCTGGGTGTCAACAGCGTGGCCGACCTGGTGGCGCTGCTGAAGAAGGACGAGGCCAAGCGCAGCTTCGCCTCGTCGGGCGCGGGCACCTCCACCCACCTGGCCGGCGAGCTGTTCGCCGACCTGATCGGCGTGCCGCTGACCCACATCGCCTACAAGGGCACGCCGCCGGCGATGATCGACGTGTCGTCGGGGCAGGTCACCTTCATGTTCGACCAGATGACGGCCGCGCTGCCGCTGATCCAGGCCGGCAAGCTGAAGCTGCTGGCCGTGACCACCGCCAAGCGCCTGGCGCTGTCGCCCAGCACGCCCACGATGGTGGAAGCCGGTGTGCCGGGCTTCGAGATGTTCTCGTGGCAGGCGGTGTACGCGCCCAAGGGCACGCCCAAGGCCATCGTCGAGCGGCTCAACGCCGAGATCGTCAAGGCGCTGAAGCTGCCCGACGTGCACGACAAGCTGGCCGGCCTGGGCATGACCGTGGTGGGCAGCAGCCC
>JAURXG010000142.1 GCA_030654555.1 Aquabacterium sp. | reverse complement strand
AGGCCACGGCCTGCCAGCCCTCGGCCAGGCCGGCCGGCAGATAGTCCATGCGCGCGGTGATCACCCGCACGGTGCCTGGCACCAGCTCGGCCGGCCGTGCGCGCATCAGCCCATGCTTGGCCATGTAACCCATGCCGCCGTGGAACCCAGCCTCCAACCAGGCCAGCAAGCCGGGCTCGGCCTGGCTCAGATCCACGTCGGCCACCCCGATCTGGGAGAATCCGAGCGCGGTGGCCCAGCCCTGCAGCTGCGGCCAGAGCGCCTGCCCCGCCTGCAGCGCCTCAGCCGTGAGCCCCGGTGGCGCGCCTTCGGGCGCGGGCACCGGATGTCCCACCCCAACCGCCCTGCCCTGCCCTTGACTGTCCTGCCCGCTGCTGTCGACCATCGGCCGATTCTAGAAACCCGCCTGATCCGCTGGCCCGACGAGGCGGCCTGCGAGGCCTGGGCGCGCGATCTGGCGGCCCGCCCGGGCATCACGCAGGCCTTCATCGAGCTGCATGGCCCGCTGGGTGCGGGCAAGACCACCTTCGTGCGCCACCTGCTGCGCGCGCTGGGCGTGCAGGGCCGCATCAAGAGCCCCACCTACGCGGTGATGGAGCCGCACATCCTGGCCGACGGCAGCGAGGCCGCGCACTTCGATTTCTACCGCTTCGGCGACCCGCGCGAATGGCTGGACGCTGGCTTTCGCGACGTGTTCGCGCGGCCCGGGCTGAAGATCGCCGAATGGCCCGACCAGGCCGCCGGCCTGCTGCCGGTGCCCGACCTGCGCCTGCAGATCGCGCCGCAGGACGACGATCAACGCCAGGTCACGGTGCAGGCCTGCACGCCGCTGGGCCGGGCCTTGCTGGGATGAACCCGCCCAGGCCCCCCCACCCCGGCCGCCGCCAGGCGCTGCAGCGCCTGGGCGCGCTGGTGCTCGGGCTGGGCAGCGTCGAGCTGGCCTTCGGCGCAACCATCGTCGCGGTGCGGGTGTGGCCGGCCGACGAGTACAGCCGCGTGACGATCGAGAGCGACCAGCCGCTGGCCGCGCGCCAGTTCCTCACCGACAACCCGCCGCGGCTGGTGATCGACATCGACCAGCTCGAGCTGAGCGCGGCGCTGCGGGAACTGGTGGGCAAGGTGCGCGCCGACGATCCGTTCATCGCCGGCGTGCGCGTGGGCCAGAACCAGCCGCGCGTGGTGCGGCTGGTGATCGACCTGAAGCAGGCGGTGGCGCCGCAGCAGTTCACGCTGACGCCGGTGGCCGCCTACCAGCACCGGCTGGTGTTCGACCTCTACCCGACCCAGGCGATCGACCCGCTGCTCGCGCTGATCCAGGAGCGCGAAGCCGCTGCCAACCAGGCCGCCCGCAGCATGCAGGACGCGCTGGGCGAGTTCATCGGCCGCATCGAGAAACCCGGCCCCGCCGCCGCGCCCGCGTCGGGCCCGCTGGTGACCGAGCGCCCCGCCAGGGCGGCCCTGCCGGCCGCACCGGCATCGGCGGTGGTGGGCTCCACACCGGCGCCGCACGCGGTGCTGGATGCCGACGAGCAGCGCCGCATCGACCGCCTGGTGGTGGTGGCGATCGACCCCGGCCACGGCGGTGAAGACCCCGGCGCCATCGGCCCGACCGGCCTGCGCGAGAAGGACGTGGTGCTGGCCGTGGCGCTGAAGCTGCGCGAACGCATCAACAGCGTGCCCGGCATGCGCGCGATGCTCACGCGCGACGGCGACTACTTCGTGCCGCTGAACGATCGGGTGCGCAAGGCCCGGCGCGTGCAGGCCGACCTGTTCGTGTCGATCCATGCCGACGCGTTCATCACGCCCGCCGCGCGCGGGGCCTCGGTGTTTGCGCTGTCGGAGACCGGCGCCACCAGCACCGCCGCGCGCTGGATGGCCAACAAGGAGAACGCCGCCGACGTGGTGGGCGGCGTCAACACCGCGGTGGTCAAGGATGCCCAAGTGCTGCGTGCGATGCTGGAGATGAGCACCGCCGCGCAGATCAAGGATTCGTTGAAGATCGGCCGCGAGGTGCTCGAGCGCATCGGCAAGGTGGGCGCGCTGCACAAGCGTGGTGTCGAGCAGGCCGGCTTCGCGGTGCTGAAGGCGCCCGACATCCCCAGCATCCTGGTGGAGACGGCCTTCATCTCCAACCCCGACGAAGAAGCCAAGCTGCGCGACGGCGACTACCAGGACCGGCTGGTGGAGGCGCTGCACACCGGCATCCGCCGCTACTTCGCCCGCAACCCGCCGCTGGCGCGGCAGCGCGCGCTGTAGGCCCACCCGCGATGCGCCTGCGGCGCCTGCCCCTCAACGGGGCGCCGCCAGCGGCGCGGCGGCTGCTGGATTCAGCGGCGGCCGGGCTCAATCCACCAGGCGGATCTCGACGCGCCGCGCCTCTTCGGCCGGGCCGTCCTGGGCGGTCTGCTCGGGCTTGCGCAGCAGCAATCGGGTGGCGTCGGCGCCTTGGGCAGACAGCGCTGCACGCACGGCCTTGGCGCGGTTCTTGGCCAGTTCGGCGTTGACCACGGCATCGCCGCTCGGATCGTGGAAACCGGCCAGCACCAGCTTCTTGGTGGGGTGGTCGGCCAGCGCCTTGATCGCCGGGGCCAGCGCCGCGGTGGCATCGGCGGGCAGCTCGGCCTTGCCCAGCTCGAAGAACAGGCGGCCGACGACCTCGCCGCTCAGCGGGGCATCCAGCAGCACGTCGGCCGCGGCGACAGCAGCCGCCACCGGCTTGGCCGCCGGCTTCTTGGCGTGCATGGACCGGATCGCCAGCCCACCGATCAGGCCGAACAGCAGCAGCGTGATGATGCCGATCACCACCCACAAGCCGACGCGGGCGCCGTCGTCGTTTTCGTCCATCATGGTTCAATCCCTCGGTGATTCGTTATGGAAGACAACCGCGCATTTTGCCAGCCCCGCCCAACGGGGGCTGACGGGGCGGATCAGGCCTGCGCCGCGGCCGCGCGCCGCGCCCGCCAGGCGCCGAACAGCACCAGCAGCCCGGGCACGATGATCATCGCCCAGATGATCTTGCTGAGGTTGGCCTGCACCCAGGCCATGTTGCCGAACAGGTAGCCGGCCGTGACCAGGCCCACCACCCACAGCACGCCCCCCAGCACGTTGTAGAACGTGAACTTGCCGCGGTTCATCTCGGCCACGCCGGCGACGAAGGGCACGAAGGTGCGCACGAACGGCATGAAGCGCGCCAGCACCAGCGTGATGCCGCCGTACTTCTCGTAGAAGGCGTGGGCCTGGTCGAAGGCCCGTCGGTTGAACCAGCGCGATTGCTCCCAGCCGAACACCTTGGGCCCGAGGTAGCGGCCGATGCTGTAGTTGGTCTGGTCGCCCAGCACCGCCGCCGCCAGCAGCAGGGCCATCACCAGCGGGTAGTTCATCAGCCCGGCACCGGCCAGCGCGCCGACCACGAACAGCAGCGAGTCGCCCGGCAGGAAGGGCATCACCACCAGCCCGGTCTCGACGAAGACGATCAGGAACAGCAGCGCGTACACCCAGCCGCCGTAGGCATCGACGAACTCGCGCAGGTGGCGGTCGACATGCAGGATGAAGTCGATCAGGGTCAAGAAGGCGTCCATGGCGCCGGATTATCCGGGTGCCCGGCAGGCGCCCCGCCGCCCCGGATAATCCGGCGCATGTCCTTCGTCACGCCCATGCGCCGCATCCAGCCCCTGCCCGATGAACTGGTCAGCCAGATCGCCGCCGGCGAGGTGGTGGAGCGCCCCGCGTCGGTGGTGCGTGAACTGGTCGACAACGCGCTGGACGCCGGCGCCACCCAGGTCACCGTGCGCCTGGCGGCAGGCGGCGTGCGCAGCATCGTGGTCGAGGACGACGGCAGCGGCATCCCCCCCGACCAGCTGGTGCTGGCGCTGCAGCGCCATGCCACCAGCAAGATCGGCAACCTGCACGACCTGGAGTCGGTGGCCACGATGGGCTTTCGCGGCGAGGCACTGGCCGCCATCGCGTCGATCGCCGACCTGAGCATCGCCAGCCGCACCGCCGAGGCCGCGCATGCCTCGCGGCTGGACGCGCGCAGCGGCGAGTTGCAGCCCGCCGCCCGCGCGCAGGGCACCAGCGTGGAGGTGCGCGAGCTGTTCTTCGCCACGCCGGCGCGGCGCAAGTTCCTCAAGACCGACGCCACCGAGCTGGCGCATTGCCTGGAGGCCGTGCGCCGCCACGCGCTGGCGCGGCCCGACGTGGGTTTTGCCGTGTGGCACGAGGGCAAGCTGGTGGCGCAATGGCGCCGCGCCACGCCCGAGCAGCGCATCGCCGACGTGCTGGGCCAGGACTTCATCACCCAGAGCCGCCCGCTCGACCTGACCGTGGGCGCCGTGCGCGTGCAAGGCCGCGCCGGCCTGCCCGATGCCGCGCGCAGCCGCAGCGACCAGCAATACGCCTACGTCAATGGCCGTTATGTGCGCGACCGGCTGATCGGCCATGGCGCCCGCTCGGCCTACGAGGACGTGCTGCACGGCAGCCGCCAGCCGAGCTGGGTGCTGTTCGTCGCCATCGATCCGATGCGGGTGGACGTGAACGTGCACCCGACCAAGATCGAGGTGCGCTTTCGCGACGGCCGCGAGGTGCACCAGGCGGTGCACCATGCGCTGGAGGCGGCGCTGGCGCTGTCGCGCGCACCCCAGCCAGCAGCGGTGGGCGCGGCCGTCGGCGCGGCGGGCCTGGTCGACGGGGTCGAACCAGCGTGGCAGGCGCCCAACGGCGCGCCTGCGGCCACCGGCAGCACGACGTTCGGCCCAACGGCCTTCGGCGGCAGGCCGGCTTGGCAACCGGCCGTGGCAGGGGGCCAGACGGCGCTGGGCCTGCAGGACCTGGCGGTGCTGTACGCCAAGGAGCCGCCGCCGCGCTGGGCGCCGCAGGCGGGATCGGCGGGGTCGGCGGGATTGCCCGGCGGCGCGACAGGGC
>JAURXG010000130.1 GCA_030654555.1 Aquabacterium sp. | reverse complement strand
CCCCTTCGAGCGCCTGCGTGAGCTGACGCGCGACATCACCCCCAACCCGGCGCTGCGGCCGATCAGCCTGGGCATCGGCGAACCGCGCCACGCCACGCCCGCGCTGATCGAAGCCGCGTTGATGGCCGGCCTGAAGCGCCTGGCCATCTACCCGCCCACCGCCGGCGAACCCCGCCTGCGCGAGGCCTTTGCCGGCTGGATCCAGCGCCGCTACGGCGTGTCGGTGGACGCCGCCACCCAGGTGCTGCCGGTGGGCGGCTCACGCGAGGCGCTGTTCGCCATCGCGCAGACGGTGGTCGATGCCAGCCGGCCCGGCGCCACCGTGGTCTGCCCCAATCCCTTCTACCAGATCTACGAGGGCGCGGCGCTGCTGGCCGGGGCCGAGGTGGCCTTCGCCAACAGCGATCCGACGCGCAACTTCGCCGCCGACTGGGGCCAGATCGACGCCGCCACCTGGGCGCGCACGCAGCTGCTGTACGTCTGCTCGCCGGGCAACCCCACCGGCGCGGTGATGCCGCTGGCCGAATGGGAACAGCTGTTCGCGCTGAGCGACCGCCACGGCTTCGTGATCGCCAGCGACGAGTGCTACTCCGAGATCTATTTCCGCGATCAGCCGCCGCTGGGCGGGCTGGAAGCCGCGGTCCAGCTGGGGCGCAGCGACTTCCGCAACCTGATCGCCTTCACCTCGCTCTCCAAGCGCAGCAACGTGCCTGGGCTGCGCTCCGGCTTCGTGGCCGGTGATGCGGCCATCATCAAGAACTTCCTGCTCTACCGCACCTACCACGGCTCGGCGATGAGCCCGGTGGTGCAGAACGCCAGCGTGGCCGCCTGGAACGACGAGGCCCATGTGGTGGCCAACCGGGCGCTGTACCGCACCAAGTTCGCCCAGGTCACGCCGGTGCTCGCCGAGGTGCTGGACGTCGCGCTGCCCGATGCCGGCTTCTACCTCTGGGCGGCGGTTCCGGGCGGTGATGACATCGGCTTCGCCCGGCAACTGCTCGCTCAATACAATGTGGTGGTGTTGCCGGGCAGCCTGCTGGCCCGTGAGGCGCACCACCACAACCCCGGCAGCGGCCGCATCCGCATGGCCCTGGTGGCGGGCACCGAAGAGTGCCTGGAAGCCGCCCACCGCATCGCCGAATTCACCCGATCCTTGACCACAGCCTAAAGCCCGCCATGACCGCTGCACTGCAAACCGTTATCGACCAAGCCTGGGAAGACCGCGCCAGCCTCGGCCCCAGCGCCGCCGCCCCCGCGATCCGCGAGGCCGTGGACCACGCCATCGCCGAGCTCAACGCCGGCCGGCTGCGCGTGGCGCAGCGCACCGGCGTGGGCCAGTGGACGGTCAACCAGTGGCTGAAGAAGGCCGTGCTGCTGAGCTTCCGCCTCAACGACAACGTGGCCATGCACGCCGGCGACCTGACCTTCTTCGACAAGGTGCAGACCAAGTTCTCGCACATCGACGAGGCCGCCATCCGCGCGTCCGGCGTGCGCGTGGTGCCGCCGGCGGTGGCGCGGCGTGGCAGCTTCATCGGCAAGGGCGTGGTGCTGATGCCCAGCTACGTCAACATCGGCGCCTACGTCGACGAAGGCACGATGGTCGACACCTGGGCCACCGTGGGCTCGTGCGCGCAGATCGGCAAGAACGTGCACCTGTCGGGCGGCGTGGGCATCGGCGGCGTGCTCGAGCCGCTGCAAGCCAACCCCACCATCATCGAAGACAACTGCTTCATCGGCGCGCGCTCCGAGGTGGTCGAGGGCGTGATCGTCGAGGAGAACTCGGTGCTGGGCATGGGCGTGTACCTGGGCCAGAGCACCCCGATCTTCAACCGCGAGACCGGCGACATCAGCTACGGGCGTGTGCCCAGCGGCAGCGTGGTGGTCTCGGGCAACCTGCCCAAGACGGCCGCCAACGGCCAGCCCTACAGCATGTACGCGGCGATCATCGTCAAGCGCGTCGATGCTCAGACCCGCTCGAAGACCAGCATCAACGATCTGCTTCGTCCATGACCTCCG
>JAURXG010000129.1 GCA_030654555.1 Aquabacterium sp. | reverse complement strand
AGCAGCGCATCGTGCTGCAGCCGCGCCAGCGCGCCGGTCTCGGCCGGCGCACCCTGCCAGACCGGCTGGCGGCTGAAGGCCGGGTCGGCCTCGGTGGCCTGGGCCAGCGCGCGCAGCCCCGTCGCGTCGGGCGCGGGCAGCAGCGGCGGGGCGCCGCTGACATCGGCGCTGCCGTCGTCATCGTGCAGCCCTGGGTGGAGGAAGCGTGCCGTGGCGGTGGCGCCGGCCTCGGCCCAGCGGCGCAATTCGGGCCAGGTCTGGATCTGCAGCCAATCGCTGGCCGGGCCACCCCAGGCGGCGTCGGCCAGGGTCTGCACCAGGGCATCGTGCTCGGGCAGGCCCCAGCGGTAGGCCAACGCCGCGCGGGCGGCCGCCACCGCTTCGGGCGAAGGCGCCTCGCCCAACCAGCGCGGCCATTGCAGCAGGGTTTGCCAGGCTGTCTCGCGCACCATCTCGGCCGCCACCGAGGCGCGCGCCGATGCCAGTTGCTCGGGACTGGGCGATTCACCGGCCGCCGCGCCGCAGGCCAGGCGGGCGGCGGTGGCCTGTGAGCGGCCGCACAGCGAGAACAGCAGCGGCACGGCGGCCTCGACCTCGGTGCGGCTGCGGCCCTGCAGCAGCGCGCCGGCCACATCCGGCCGGGTGGAGGCCATGCGCACCCGCGCGATGCGGCCTTGCGCCAACCGCAGCCCCACGCGCAGTTCGCCTTCAAGGGCCACGGGTCGCTCGTGGGCGGTGGCCGAGCAGGAAGTCGCGTTTGCTCAAGGCGGGCGTGGGCGCCGCAGCGGTGGTCGGCGGCGGCGGTGCCGCCGGCAGGTCCATCGACGGCCGTTGCGCGGCATCGAACAGCGACTGCAGCGCGGCCTCGGCCGTGGCCAACGCGCCGTCGGCGTCGGCAAACTCGAACATCGGCGAGAACAGCGAGCAGGCCTGGTAGTCGCCCAGTTCGGCGTCGTGGTGGCCGATGAACTCGAACACACCCGCCGGGAACACGTAGTGACGGCTCGCGCGCTCGCCGATCGCCGGCCATGACGAACGCACCCGCGGCAGCAGCACCAGGTTCATGAACCAGGGCGTGACCAGCACCCCCAGCCAATGCCGATCCCAGGGCCTGAAGCCCACGGCCTGCACCCGCAGCGCCGGGTTGAGCATCGGCAGGCCGTGCATGGGCCCGCGCAGGATGCGCTCGAAGCGCGCCGCCAGCGCCGCGGCGGGCGAGGGCAGGTCGGTGGTGGCAGGCTCAGTCATCGAGCACCAGGAAGTGCTGCTTCTCGCAGGCGCAGTTGGGGCAGGTCCAGTGCGCGGGCAGGTCGCTGAACGGTGTGCCCGGCGGGATCTGCCAGACCTCGTCGCCCAGCGCGGGGTCGTAGACCGTCCAGCAGATCTTGCATTCGAGCCGGGTGGTCGGGCCGATGCCGTCCTGACGGCTGCCGGGGGCGTCGGCCATGGCGCGATCAGGCCGCGGGTGAGGGCGCGGCGATCGAGTCGCCCATCCACAGCACCAGGTCGGCCAGGCGGTCGCGGGTCTCGAGCAGGTCTTCGTGCGCAGCCAGCGCCACCTCGGGCATGACCACCACCTCGATGGTGTTGAGGATCAGCGTCTGCATGTTGTTGAAGTACTGCACCCGCCACACATGGCGCGCGGCGGTGCTGCTGATGCGGCAGTTGCCGAAGCCGCGCGACAGCACCACCACCGTGCCGCCGTCGAGCACCGCGTCGAGGTGGGCGCTGTCCTCGGGCGACAGCGGCAGCAGGGTGAGATTGATCACATGCGCCGGCACGCCGGGCGCGCAGCGGTCCATCGCCTCCTGCAACTCGTTGACCAGCGCCGGCACGTTCATCGCGCCGGCGGGCAGCGGCAGTGCGCGCAGCGTGGGCGAGGCGCCTTCGCTGGCCAGCGCGCCCACCACCGGCGGAATCGGCGCGGCCAGCAGGTAGTCGTGCAGCAGGTGGCTGCCGCGCAGGTGCTGCTGGCGCCAGACGCCGGAAAACACCGTCTCCTGCACGCGGATCTCGTGTTCGGCGGCCACGATGGCGCTGACCTCGCCTTCGCCCAGCGTCTCGTTGAGCACCCGCAGCGACGCGGCGGGCAGCCGGGCCAGGTCGAGCGCGGGCGGTTCGCCACTGGTCGCCAGCCAGTGGTCCAGGTGCCCGATGAAGACCTCGAGCACGTCGCGCGCGCCGGCCACGTCCATGTCGGGCCCGGGCTCGGGCAGGCGCGGCATCTCGAAGGTGGCCATCTCGCGCGGCATCGGCATGTACTCGACGGCGTCCGTGGGTTCGGGCATCAGGCTGCGGATGGGGATGGGGATGGACCGCATGGGCGTGCTCCGGTGCGGGGGTCAGTGGCAGGACGGCGGTTCGCCCTGATCGGCGGCAGCGACGGGAATGCCGACGCCGGGCGGTCGGCTGGGCGTGGCGGTCATCAGGCGCTGCAGCTCGGCGGTGTAGACATCCCA
Source organism: Aquabacterium sp. (assembly GCA_030654555.1). GTDB lineage: Bacteria > Pseudomonadota > Gammaproteobacteria > Burkholderiales > Burkholderiaceae_C > Pseudaquabacterium. The sequence goes on along the minus strand of JAURXG010000129.1, from coordinate 4,244 downwards.
GTCGCGGATGCCGTCGACCGCGCCCAGGTAGCGGCCGTCGCGCAGCAGCACGAATGCCGGCCAGCGCGCGAAGCCGAAGCGCGGGGCGATGGCGCGCGAGGCGGCCGGTGGCAACAGCCCCACGCGGAAGCTGCGGCCGGCGGTGGCGTGCAGTTCGGGCACGATCACCGCCAGGTCCAGCGTCTCCTTGAAGCGCTCGGGGTCCTCGGCAAAGACCAGCATCGCCACGCCGGGCTGCTGCGCCCAGGCGTCGTAGCTGTCGGCCGTCAGCACCGCGGCGTTGGTTTCCTTCACCAGACGGGCCAGCAGCGGATGCAGGTCGGAGGCGCTCATCACGTGGCCTGGTCGGTGAGGGGCGCGGCCACCGGCGTGGGCCGCAGGTGTTCGGGCAGTTGCGGCGCGCGGCCCACCAGGTCGGCGAAGTAGTCGTCGATCTGGCCGTCGCCGCGGAGCACCGCCGCCAGCGCCTGCCGGCCGGCGCGGGCCTGGGCGGCCTCGTCGTCGCTCATCAGCTGGCGCGCGGTGCCCTGGAAGGCCAGCACCCAGGTGCCCACCGGCTGCGGGCCGACCAGCGCCATGTCCAGCCGCTCGGGGGGCAGGTCTTGTTGCGGGTCGGCGCACCAGGCCCAGCTGCCGTCGCTGGTCACCACCTGCAGGGGTTGACCGATGCACATCAGGCGGCCTCCGGACCATGCACCTGGTTGAGGAAGCGTGCGTCGCCCACGCGGCAGGCCACCGCCGCCGACGGGCGGCCGCCTTCGTAGGCCGACAGCGCCAGCGCATCGGCGCTCAGCAGGTGATCGGGCGGCGCCGCGCGTGGCGTGGCCGGCACGCCCCAGTCGGCCAGTTCGGCCAGCGCCAGCTGCACCGCCTCGTCCACCCGCGGGCGCACCAGCGGGCTCAGGCTGCCGCCCAGGTCGTCCAGCACGGCGGGCTGCACGCCGATCAACGTGATGCGCTCAGGGAAGCGCTCGCGCAGCCGCGCCAGCGACAGCAGCTCCTGGAACGAGGCCTGGTGCAGGCTCATCACCTGGTCGGACCAGACCGGCACCGCGTCGTCGCGGTAGACCGCCAGCGTGCCCGGCGGCAGGCCGAAGTCGATCGCGTCGAGCACGATCACCCGCTGCGCGGCGCACACCGGGTCGAGCAGGTACAGGCCCTGCGTGCCGCCGTCGACCACGCTGACCCGCGGTGGCAGCTGCCAGCCCGCGTGCAGGGCCTGCACGGCGCGCACGCCGAAGCCCTCGTCGGCCCACAGCAGGTTGCCGATGCCCAGCACCAGGATGTTCGGGTCGACCGGACCGGCCGGCACTGCCAGGCCGTTCACTTCTTCGAGACCCGCCAGCCGTTGATCATGGTGCTGATCACCGTCTCGCCCGAGCAGATGTCCTCGCGCACCACCATGTACAGGTGCACGATGGTGAAGATGATCAGGTACCACATGCCCAGGTGGTGCAGCGTGTGCACGTTCTGGCTATAGCCCAGCAGCGGCAGCACCCAGGACGAGAAGGCCTGGAAGATCCAGCTCTGCTGCCCCAGCCCCTCGCCATACAGCGCCAGGCCGGTGCAGATCATGAAGACCGTGCCCAGCGCGTACATGAAGAACATCGCCGACATCGCCAGCGGGTTGTGGCCCAGCCAGGGCTGGGCCTCGCGCCGGATGAACAGGTAGTGCTGGCCCTGGCTGATGAAGCCGCGCCACCAGACCGGCGTGAACATCTTCAGCGGCACCAGGAACAGCTCGCGCGCGTAGCGGTTGCCGAAGAAGGCCCAGATCACGCGCCAGACGAAGACCACCGCGAACACCAGCCCGGCCGCGAAATGCGCGAAGCGGATGTAGCCGAAGCCGAAATGCGCGCTGGCCTCGCCGCCCACCGAGGGCAGCGGCGATCCGATCAGGTAGCCGGTGATGCCCAGCACCACCATGCACAGCGCCATCACCCAGTGCCAGATGCGCACCGGCAGTTCCCACACATAGGTGGGAATGATCCTTCTATCGACCACCACCGTGTTCATGATCGTCTCCTGGTGGGTCAGCGCACGGTGACGCGGGTCAGCTCCTCGCCCTGCGGCGAGATCACGTGCGTGGAGCAGGCCAGGCAGGGGTCGAAGCTGTGCATGGTGCGCAGGATCTCCAGCGGCTCGTCGGGCTTGGCCATGGGCGTGTTCATCAGCGCGGCCTCGTAGGCGCCGATCTGGTTCTTGGTGTCACGCGGACCGGCGTTCCAGGTGGTGGGCACCACGCACTGGTAGTTGTCGATCTTGGTGTCCTTGATCTTGATCCAGTGGCCCAGTGCGCCGCGTGGTGCCTCGCAGTAACCCGCACCTTGCGCGGCCGCCGGCCAGGTGCTGGGCTCCCAGCTGTCGACATTGGCGGTGGCGAAGTCGCCGGCCTTCAGGTTGGCCATCAGCTGGTCGAAGAAGTGCCGCATCTGGTGCGCCGCCCACGAGGCCTCGAGCCCACGCGCCGCGGTGCGGCCCAGCGTGGAGAACAGCGCGGTGATCGGCACGTCCAGCGTCTTCAGCACCTTGTCGACCGGCTCCTTGAACTCGGGCTTGCCCATCGCATAACCGATGACGTAGCGCGCCAGCGGCCCCACCTCCATCGCGTGGCCGCGGAAGCGGGGCGACTTGATCCACGAGTACTTGGCGCTCTCGTCGATCTGCTCGATGGCGGTCTTCTTGCCCTTGGTGCCGGCACCCAGCACGAAGTTGGGCTCGGTCACGCCGTCGAAGGGGTGCAGGCCCTTGGTCTCGTCGCCGTACTTGTACCAGCTGTGGTTGACGAACTCCTGGATCTGCGCCGGGTCCTTCAGGTCGACCGGGTGGATGGTCTTCAGGTCGCCACCGATGATGGCGCCGCGTGGCATCAGCAGGCTCTTGTTGCTGTCGTCGTTGGCGATGTCAGGAAACTCGCCGTAGGACAGCAGGTTCATGCTCGACAGCCCGCCGCCGATGGCGCCCCAGTCCTTGTAGAACGAGGCGATGGCCAGCAGGTCGGGCACGTAGACGTTGTCGATGAAGTTGATGGTGTCGTCGATGATCTTCGACACCATGTTCAGCCGTTCCATGTTGATCGCGCCCACGGCCCCGGTGGCCTCGAGGTTGATCGAGCAGGGCACGCCGCCGACCAGCCAGTTCGGGTGCGGGTTCTTGCCGCCGAAGATGGTCTGGATCTTGACGATCTCCTTCTGGAAATCCAGCGCTTCGAGGTAGTGCGCCACCGCCATCAGGTTGGCCTCGGCCGGCAGCTTGTAGGCCGGGTGGCCCCAGTAGCCGTTGCGGAACGGCCCCAGCTGGCCGGACTCGACGAACTTCTTCAGCCGGTTCTGCAGATCGCGGAAGTAGCCGGGCGACGACATCGGCCAGCTGCTGATCGATTGCGCCAGCTCGCTGGTCTTCTTCGGGTCGGCGCTCAGCGCGCTGACCACGTCGACCCAGTCGAGCGCATGCAGGTGGTAGAAGTGCACCAGATGGTCGTGCGCGTACAGCGTCGCATGCATCAGGTTGCGGATGATGTTGGCGTTGGCCGGGATCTTGATCTTCAGCGCGTCTTCGACCGCACGCACCGACACCAGCGCATGCGTGCCCGTGCACACGCCGCAGATGCGCTCGACGAAGGCCCAGGCGTCGCGCGGGTCGCGGCCCTTGAGGATGACCTCCAGCCCGCGCCACATCGTGCCGGTGGACACGGCGTTGCGGATCACGTTCTTGTCGTCGAGGTTGACCTCGACGCGAAGGTGGCCCTCGATGCGGGTGACCGGATCGACCACCACGCGCTTGCCCCCGTTGTCGAGCCGGAAGCCTTGGGTTTCGATGACGGCCATGATCAGTTCTCCACCGGGTTGCTGCTACCGGCCTCGACTTGCGCCTGGGTCTTGCTGCGGTGGGCGGCGCGCTGGATCGCGCTGGCGGCGGCATGCGCCACCACCGCCGCACCGGCCACGCCGGCACCGATCAGGCCGATCTGGTCGGCGTTGGCCTCGACGCCGAACTGGGTGATGTTGGACAGCCGGTCGTAGAACGAGCCCTTGTCCCAGAAGCCGTCCTCGCTGCAGCCGATGCAGCCGTGGCCCGAGGCGATCGGGAACGACACGCCCTCGTTCCAGCGCGTGGTGCTGCAGGCGTTGTAGGTGGTGGGGCCCTTGCAGCCCATCTTGTAGAGGCAGTAGCCGGCCTTGGCGCCTTCGTCGTCCCAACGCTCGACGAACTGGCCGGCGTCGAAGTGCGGCCGGCGATAGCAC
>JAURXG010000126.1 GCA_030654555.1 Aquabacterium sp. | reverse complement strand
GCGCGCTCGTAGTGCTCGGCCGCCAGGCCGGCCAGGTCGATGGCGCGGTCGCCGTCGAGCTGCGCCAGCCAGGCCGCCACCTGGGCGTGGTAGGTGCGGCGCAGGCGCTTGAGCAGGCTCTCGTAGGTGACCTGGTGCAGGATCTGGTGCTTGAAGACATAGGCCTTGCCGTCGTCGATCACCGCCTGGTCGCGCGGCATCACCAGGCCGCGCTGCAGCGGTGCGGCCAGCGCCGGCACCGAGCGCTGATCCAGCGCCCGCAGCGCCTGCTCCCAGAACACGAAACCGATCACCGCGGCCTGCTGCAGCGCCAGCTTCTCCGGCGCGGCCAGGCTGTCCAGGCGGGCCTGCAGCAGGCCGGTCAGCGTGGACGGCACCTGCGCGGCCAGCAGCTTGTCGGGTTGCACCTGCCAGCGCTGGGCGTCGGTGACGATCGCGCCGCTGTCGATCAGCATGCGCACCAGTTCTTCCATGTAGAACGGGTTGCCCTCGGCGCCACCCAGCACCAGCTCGCGCAGCGCGGCGGGCACGCTGTCCAGCCGCTGCAGCAGCAGGTTCACCAGCTCGCGGCTGGCGCGCTTGTCCAGCGGCTCCAGGTCGATGCGGCGCACCACCGATTCGAGGCGGGCCCAGTCGACCTGCCGCTCGAACAGCGTGGGCCGCGCCATGGCCAGCAGCAGCGTGGGCACGTCGCGGTTGACCTGGCCGAGGTACTGCAGGAATTCGAGCGAGCCGTCGTCGGCCCAATGCAGGTCGTCGAGCAGCACCAGCACCGGCGCGCCCGAGGCCGCGGCGCTGAGCCGCAACCATTGCGCCAGCGCGTGGAAGCCACGGTTGCGCAGCTGGCGGGCATCGTCGAGCACGCCGCGCACATGCGGGCTGGCCGAGAAATCCAGCCCGATCAACTGGCCCAGCAAGTGCGCCTGCGCCGTGCCGTCGTCGGCAAACAGCGGCGCGATGCCGTCGGTGAGCTTGGCACGCACCGTGTCGGCGTCGTCGTCGGCCTCGTTGATCTGCAGCCGCCAGGCCACCAGGTCGCGCAGCAGGCTGTAGGGCTGGCCCTGGGCATGCGGCTGGGCCCGGCCGCGGAACGGCTCGCAGGTGCGCGGCCGCGACTCGACCCAGGTCTCGAACTCATGCAGCAGCCGGGTCTTGCCCAGGCCGGCCTCGGCCACCACGATCACCGAGACGAAGGCCGGTCCACGCACCGCCTGCGCCAGGCTGTCCTGCAGCTGTTCGAGCTCGGCCTCGCGCGCGACCATCGGCGTCGACACGCCCTCGATGCCGCGGCCGGCCATGCGGAACGAACTCGGCCGCACCGCCTGCACCAGGTAGGTGAGCATCGGCTGGTCGCTGCCCTTCACCGTGATCGGCGGCTGCTCCACCATGCGGAAGCGCCCGCGCACGTGGTGGTAGGTGTCGTGGCTGATGCGCAGGCCGCCCGGCGGTGCGCTCTGCTCCATGCGCGCGGCGAGGTTGACGGTGGTGCCGCGGATCGTGCCCTCGGCATCCACGCCGCCGCCCAGCAGCACCGGGCCGGTGTGCACGCCGGCACGCACCTCGAAGCCGTCCACCCCGAACTGCTGCCGCACCTGCCCGGCCCGGCGCCGGGTCTCGGCCAGGATGCCCAGGCCGGCCCGCACCGCCTGCTCGGGGTCGTCTTCATGCGCCTCGTCGGCGCCGAAGGCGGCCAGCAGGCCGTCGCCGGTGTACTGCAGCACCCGCCCACGGTGCGCCTGCACGATGGCGGTGAAGGCCTCGAGCGCGCCGTCCATCACCGCCTGGATGTCCTCGGGGTCGAGCTGGCGACCCAGCGCCGTGGACCCCACCGCATCGACGAACAGCACCGACACCTGCTTGAGCTGCTGCACGGCCGCCACCTCGGCCGCCTGCAGTGCCGCCAACCGGCTGCGCAGCGGCGCGGCCGCCATCTCGACCACGGCGTCGCCCAGCAGCGCACGCTGTGCCTCCAGCGCGGCCAGGCCGGCCTCGATCTGCTGCAACTCACCCATGGCCGGATTGTGCGGCCCGGCCCAGGGGTCTTGCGGCGACGGGCGTCAACGAGATTCCGTAGAACGCCACCCACACACCCCCGCGAATGAGGGGGTGCAAATGTTGCAGGCGCCGCCTGTAACGTGTCGTAATTCACCATGGCGCAGAAACGCCGCCAGTGCTATTTCCCGGGGAAGACCATGAAGCTCAAGACTCTTGCCATCGCGGCCATGCTGGTGATGGGCGCCGCCAGTGCCTCGGCACAGCGATTGGCGACCTACACCGACACCTTCGTGTACGAGTCGGGCAGCCTGCTGGCGCTGGGCTTCGGGCGAGGTGGCGATGTGATCAGCGAGCCGACGGACCCGGTCCTGCGTTTCGCACCAGCCAGTTTCAGCCTGCTCAGCGCGGCCACCCCGGGCACGCTGCCGTTCACCTTCCACGACATCTGGAAGTTCAACGGCCTGGCCGCTGGCACCTACAGCCTGGACACCACGATCGATGCCTTCACCAACACCACCTTCGGTCTGGTGCTGTTCGTGTGGCAGGACAACGGCTCGCTGAACTCGTTCGACTTCCAGATCGCGCCCGACATGAAGTCGGCGCAGGGCAGCGGCACCTTCACCGTCGGCGCGGGCTGCGACATCAACTACTGCGTGAACGTGCACATCTACGGCTGGGACGACGGCTTGGGCATCCCCGGCAGCGGCTACGGCCCGCAGACGACCTTCGGCGTGACCCCGGTGCCCGAGCCCACCACCGGCGCGATGCTGCTGGCCGGCCTGGGTGCGCTGGGCTGGCTGGCACGCCGCCGGCGGGCCTGAAGGCCTGCGGCCCGTTGCGGCCGCGCCCCCTGACTGCCAAGCGGCCGGTTGTTCAACCGGCCGCTTGACCGTTCAGACCCCGCGCCCGGCCGCGCGCGGCCTCAGCCGCACTGCCCCACGTAGCCGCAGGCGGTGCAGAACTCGCAGCCGTCCTTGTGGATCAGCGTGTGGTTGCCGCACTCGGGGCAGGCCTTGCCGGCCATCGTGGCCAGGCCGCCGGGCAAGGCGCTGACGCCGGCCACGCCGGCATCGGCCACCGCACCCTTGGCCGCCGGCGCCGCCAGGATGCCCATGGCCTGCACCGGAAAGCCCTGCTCGTCGAGCACGCCCAGCATCGCGTAGCGGTGGATCACCAGCCGCGCGATGTAGGCCACCGTGCTGGGCCAGGTCTGCTGGCGCCGCTCGCCGGGCACCGGCGCCATGAAATGGCCCAGCGGCTCCCCGACGTTGAGCAGCTTGCGCAGCTTCATGCCGATCCAGGCCGGGTCCATCACCCGCATGTCGAGCGACAGCAGGCGCGCCAGGCCGTCGAGGGCGCGCGGGTAGTTGCCCGAGAAGCCAATGGCGCAGGGCCGGGTGACGCTGCCGCCGTCGGCGCCCGGCAGCGACACCTCTTTGAGCGTGACGGTGAAGGATTCGCCGGTGGCGTGGTTGTCGACGTCCACCGCCCAGGCCAGCGTGCCGGCGGTGCCGGTGCGCGGCTCGTCGCGGCTGAACATGGCATCGAGCACCGGCGTGGGGCCACCTTCCTGCAGGGCGCCCAGCTGCTCGCAGCGCCAGCGGATCACCGCCGCGGTGGCGGCCACCACGCCGGGGAACAGCCGCGGCTCGCCGGCCGGCGGGAAGGGCATCTCGAAGGCCCGCTCCTCGGCCACGGTGGCCAGCGCATCCAACTTCAGGCGCAGCCAGGCCGCGTCGTTGGTGCGCATGTCCATCGACAGGGTCTTGGCCATCGCGCCGATGCCACGCGGCTGCTCGGCACCGTTGACCCACACCTCGAACGGCAGGTTCTTCTCGAACAGGCCCAGGCCCGGGCCGGCCTCGGCCGGCAGCTCGCCGACGAAGAGCGAGAAGTCGCCATGCGGGTGCTGGATCAGGTAGCTCCAGGCGGGGTTGCCGCCGGGCAGGTCGGGGCGGCTGGGCCAGCGCAGGCTGTCGAGCACCGGCGCGGGCAGGCGGTCGAGGCGCAGGCGCTGGTTGGCGCCGTCCACGGGCGTCAGCGGCGCAGGCTGCGGCGTGACGAGCGGCGCGGGCGGCGGTGCATCGACGCTGAGCACCGAGCCCAGCACGCTGTTGGGCCGGTAGGTGGCCAGGCCTTTGAGCCCCGACTGCCAGGCCTGCAGGTACAGGCCCTGGAAATCCTCGTACGGGTAGTCGGCCGGCACGTTAACCGTCTTGCTGATCGAGGTGTCGATGTAGGGCGCCACGGCGGCCACCATCGAGGCATGCGCCTCGGCGCTCATTTCCAGCGCGGTGACGAAGGCGTCGGTCAGCGGCGCGTCCTCGCCCTTGAGGTGACGGTACAGGCGCCAGGCGTGGTCTTCGACCGCGTAATGCTTGAAG
>JAURXG010000122.1 GCA_030654555.1 Aquabacterium sp. | reverse complement strand
TGGCCGGCCAGCCGCTGCTGCGACAGGCGCTGTTCCGACAGGCGTTGCTCGGACAGGCGCTGGTCGGCCAGCCGCAGATTGGTCTGCTGCTGCATCAGCGCGGCAAAACCGGGGCCGGCCTCGGCGCTGTCGCGCGCCGCCGGGCCGGCCGCCGGCTCGGCGTGGCTCAGCGTGGCGGTGTTCAGGATGGTCGGCAGGGTGCTGAGCATGGCGGTGCGTCCTCGTGGCGGATCAGGAGTGCTGGGCGGTCAGCGGGTGCGCGCCGCGCGAGGCGGTGGCCGAGCGCTGGGCAGCCTCGTCGGTGTTGCGCTGGTCGCGCCGGTTGGTGATCTTGAGCAACTCGGCCTGGCGCCGCTCGATCAGCTTGCGCACGGCCGCCACGCGCTGCTCGCGGGCCAGCAGCACGGTGCGGGCCTGCAGCACCCGGTTGCCCAGGTGCTGGCTGTTGACCTGCTGGTGGTTGATGGCCTGGTCCAGCCGCTGGCCGAAGCCGCGGTGGCAGTGCAGCAGCGCGGTGGTGCCCGACTCGCGGAAGCGGGCGGTCCAGCGCTGGTCGTACTCGCCGCGGTAGTCCTGCAGCTGCCGGGCCTGCAGTTCGGCCTGCTGCACCAGGGCCTCGGCCTGGCGCAGCACGGCGGCGGCGGTGTCGCGGTCGGCTTCGGCGCGCTGCAACAGGGTCTGCAGCAGGGCGATGGAGTTCATGGGCATGGGTCTCTAGGCCTCTCAGGCGCCGATCAGGCGGGCCAGCATCGACTGGCTCTGCCCCAGCGGTGCGCGGTCGTGCATGTCCTGCTGCAGCAGGGCGGTGAGCTGCGGTTGCAGCTGCATGGCCAGGTCGAGCTCGGGGTCGTGGCCGGGCTGGTAGGCGCCCAGCTGGATCAGGTCGCGTGCCTTGCTCAGCTTGGCCAGCATGGCGCGGGCGCGGCGCGCCGATTCCACCTGCTCGCGCGGGGCCACGTTGCCCATCACGCGCGAGATGGATTTCTCCACGTCGATGGCCGGGTAGTGGCCGGCCTCGGCCAGCTCGCGGCTGAGCACGATGTGGCCGTCCAGGATGCCGCGCGCGGCGTCGGCGATCGGGTCCTGCGGGTCGTCGCCCTCGCTGAGCACGGTGTAGAAGGCGGTGATCGAGCCCACGCCGTTCAGGCCGTTGCCCGAGCGCTCGACCAGCTGCGGCAGCTTGGCGAAGCAGCTGGGCGGGTAGCCCTTGGTGGCCGGCGGCTCGCCGATGGCCAGCGCGATCTCGCGCTGCG
>JAURXG010000118.1 GCA_030654555.1 Aquabacterium sp. | reverse complement strand
TGGGCGCTGGGCTTGCCGGTGGAGGTGCTGCGCTCGCTGGCGCCCAAGTCGGTGACCGCGCCGGTGGCCATGGGCATCGCCGAGCAGCTGGGCGGCATCCCCGCGCTGGCCGCGGTGCTGGCGGTGCTGACCGGGCTGGTCGGCGCCATCAGCGGCAAGTACCTGTTCGACGCGCTGGGCATCACCCGCATGGACGTGCGCGGCTTCGCGCTGGGCACCGCCTCGCACGGCATCGGCGCCGCGCGGGCGATGCAGGTGCACCCCGATGCCGGCGCCTATGCCGGCCTGGCGCTGGGCCTGCAGGTGGTGCTGGCCTCGCTGTTGATGCCGGCGCTGGCCGCCTGGCTGCTGCCCTGACCCCTTCTTCTCCGAGATCCCTCGCCCCATGCAAACCGCCCTCGCCCCCGAATTCAAAGGCACGCCCGACGGCGAGGCCGCCGAAGCCATCCTGCGCAAGTGCGTGCACTGCGGCTTCTGCACCGCCACCTGCCCCACCTACCAGCTGCTGGGCGACGAGCTGGACGGCCCGCGCGGACGCATCTACCTGATGAAGCAGGTGCTCGAAGGCGCCGCGCCCACCCGCGCCACGCAGCTGCACCTGGACCGCTGCCTCACTTGCAGAAACTGTGAAACCACCTGCCCCAGCGGCGTGCAGTACGGCCACCTGGTCGACATCGGCCGCAAGATCGTCGAGGCCAAAGTCGAGCGCCCGGTCGCCGAACGCGCGCTGCGCTGGCTGCTGAAGGAAGGCCTGACCTCGCCGCTGTTCGGCACCGCGATGGCGCTGGGCAAGCTGGCGCGGCCGCTGCTGCCGGCGTCGCTGAAGGACAAGGTGCCCGGCGCCGCCCACCCGCGCGCCAAGCTGTGGCCCCAGCAGGAGCACCCGCGCAAGGTGCTGATGCTGATGGGCTGCGTGCAGCCGGCGATGCTGCCCAACATCAACGCGGCCACCGCCCGCGTGCTGGACGCCGCCAACATCCAGACCCTGGTGGCCGACAACGCCGGCTGCTGCGGCGCGCTGCGCACGCACCTGAACGACCACGAAGGCGGCCTGGGCGACATGCGCCGCAACATCGACGCCTGGTGGCCGCAGGTCAGCGCCGGCACGGTGGAGGCCATCGTGATGAATGCCAGCGGCTGCGGCGTGGCGGTGAAGGACTACGGCCACGCGCTGGCGCACGACCCCGACTACGCCGACAAGGCAAAGCGCATCAGCAGCCTGACGCGCGACCTGAGCGAGCTGCTGCCCGACATCGTCGAGGCGCTCAGGCCCCGGCTGAAGAAGGCCATCGCCGGCAAGCTGGCGTTCCATCCTCCTTGCACGCTGCAGCACGGTCAGCAGCTGCGCGGCGGGGTCGAGGCGGGCCTGCGTGAACTGGGCTTCGACGTGGCCGTGGCGATGAACGAATCGCACCTGTGCTGCGGCTCGGCCGGCACCTACAGCGTGCTGCAACCCACGCTGAGCCACCAGCTGCGCGACCGCAAGCTGCTCAACCTCGACGAGCTGCAGCCCACCGCCATCGTCTCGGCCAACATCGGCTGCATCCAGCACCTGCAGAGCGGCACGGCCACTCGGGTCTTGCACTGGGTGGAGGCGCTGGACGAGGCGCTGGCGGCGGCGCGCTGAGCGCGTGGGCCCTTCGACTGACGGCCACCCGTTCGGGGGCATCCATCACCGCGCCGCCACGTCGGCACGGTCGTTCAGGCGTCGTTAACGTCGATCGGTCATAAAGCGGTCTGCGACGAGGGCGTTCGACCGGGCCTCGTCCCCGGTCCGGCACGATGACGGCCTGCGGGGTCGTTGCCATGCCCAGCCGTCGAAGACCAGGAACACCCATGAACCGAACAGAAATCTTGCTCGCGGCCGCCGCCGCTGTGGTGGCTGCGGCCGGACCGGGTGCATCGGCCTGGGCCGGCACCACCGTGCAGATCGGCAGCAGCGGCAAGACCTACGCTTCCAGCGCCGTCCAATGCGTCACCCACCCCACCACGGGCACGTACAAGCCGATGGTGGCTGCCGGCCTCTTCAATCCGAAGCCCGGCACCAGCGCCACCGTGTCGCTCAATGGTGGTCCGGTCATGACCGTCACGACCGCAGACCCGTCAGCCGATGTCTGGCTCGCCGAGGGCAACAACACCGTCACCGTGGCACTCAGCAGGAAGGTGGCGGACCGCTATGCCTTCACCGTCGCCGCGGGCCAATGCGATCTGCCTGACGTCTCACACAACACCTTCAGCGCCGACGGCACGCTGGAATACGCCGCCAGCGGCAAGTCGTACGCCACCGTGACACCGGGCTGCGCCATGAGCCCGACCACCGGCCAGCCGCAACCCTATGTGCACCTGTTCGACAACGGCGGCTACCTGCTCAATGTGTCGGTGAACGGCGTGCCGCTGACGCAGCTGAGCGCGCTCAAGACCCACACGCCCGTCTTCCTGAGCGCTGGCAAGAACGTCATCTCGGCGGCCAACGGCAGCCTGTCGATCGACTACTTCCTGCGCGACGGCGGTGACGGCCGGTGCGTGCTGCCGTAGTTCGCCACGGCGCCGCATCGGCCCGGGCGCCGGCAGGATCGACCGGCCGCAGCGCCGCAGCCCGGCGCGCGTCGTCCTGACGGGCCTGGTCAGAACAGCTGCACGGCGTCGACCGGCTCGGTGAGCAAGGCCTCGCCCGGCGCCAGCAGATCGGCCAGCCAGGCCGGCTCGTCGTCCAGCGCCAGTGGATCGGTCGGCAGCACCCGCGCGCGCAGCACCCACTGCGCCAGCCGCATGCGGCGGGTGCAAGCCATGCGCCCGGCCTCCCAGGCCATCGCCACGGCGGTGGTGACGTGGTACAGCGCCGAGGCCACCTGGCGCGCGGCATGGGCGGTGGCCGCGCCGCCATCGGCCACCTGCGCCGCGCGCTCGGCGGTGCGCGCCAGCGTGGCCTCGAAGATCACCCGCGCCGCCGGGTGCAGCGGCGTGTCGGCCAGCAGGCCGTTCAGGTGCGCCACCAGCACCGGCAGCGCGGCCTCGCGGCGGATCGCGCGGATCACGTCGAGGGCGACGATGTTGCTGGTGCCCTCCCAGATCGAGCCGAGGTGGGCGTCGCGCACCAGCCGCGGGTCGGACCACTCCTCGATGTAGCCACAGCCGCCGCGCACCTCCATTGCGTCGCCGGTGACCTTGCGCGCGTCGCGGCAGGCGCGGAACTTGATCAGCGGCGTCAGGATGCGCGCCAGCGCATAGGCGGCCGGCCCGCCCGCCCGGCTGCCGGTGCCACCGGCGGCTTCGAGATCCGCGCGGCGCAGCGCCTCGGCGGTCTGGAACAGCATCGTGCGCGCCTGCTCGGTGGGCCCCATCAGCTTGAGCAGCTGGCGGCGCATCAGCGGCAGGTCGATCAGGCGCTGACCGAAGGCGCGGCGTTCGCGCGCAACGAACAGCGCCTCGGTCAGCGCACGCCGCATCAACCCGGCCGCGCGCATGCCGTTGCTCAGCCGCGAGTTGTTGACCATGTCGGCCATCTGCTGAAAGCCGCGCCCGGCCTCGCCCACCAGCCAGGCGCACGCGCCTTCGAGCCGGATCTCGCCGCTGGCCATCGAGCGGGTGCCCAGCTTGTCCTTGAGCCGCAGGATGCGGTAGGCGTTGGCCGATCCGTCGGGCAGGCGGCGCGGCAACAGGAACAGCGACACGCCCGACATGCCCGCCGGTGCGCCGTCGATGCGTGCCAGCACCATCGCCAGGTCGGCATCGGGGTTGGAGCAGAACCACTTGTCGCCGTGCAGCCGGTAGCGCTCGCCGTCGGGCACGGCACGGGTGGCGGTGGCCGCCACGTCGGTGCCGGCGCCCTGCTCGGTCATGAACATCGCGCCCTGGTGCAGGTCGTCGAAGGTCTGCGTGGTCAGCGCCGGCAGGTAGCGCTCGACCAGCGCCGGATCGCCGAACTTGCGCAGCGTGCGCGTCAGCGAGTCGGTCATCGACAGCGGGCAGCACAGCCCGAACTCGGCCTGCACGAACAGGTAGGTCAGCGCGTACTTGGCCGCCGCCGGCATGGCCTGCGGCCAGCCCAGCACGCCGCCGCGGTGCGACATCGCCGCCAGCCCGTAGTCGCCGAAGGCCACCCGCTCCAGCGCGACGTAGTCGGGATGCTTGACGATGCGCTGCGCGTCGAGGCCGCTGCGAGTGCGGTGCTGCAGCGTCGGCGGGTGGCGGTCGGCGCTGCCCGCCAGCGTATCGAGCACCCCACCGGCCAGGCCGCCCAGGCGCTGCAGATGCGGCAGCAAATGGGCCAGCAGGTCGGGCGGCAGGTACAGCGGCAGCAGCTGCGCCAGCACCGGGTCGGCGCTGAACAGGTTCACGCCATGCTGGTCGGGCACTGGGTGCGCGGTGACGGCGGCGGTGGGCAGGTCGGTCGGCTGCATGCGGGGCTCCTGGCAGGACCTGCAGTATCGGCAGACCGGCGGGCGGCGCGCAATCAAGGCGCCCGCCACCGGGCACGGCGCGGACCAGCCCCCTTGAATCGGGGGGTGCCGGTCGCCTGGCACATCGGCGTCATCGCGCCCGCGCCATAGTTCGCCCGCAGGGAAGGCGCCCTGTACAACCACAACCTACCGGAGGATCACCATGCCGCAGTCGTCTCGTCATCCCATCAGCCAGATTCTGGGGCGCCTGGCCCTGGCAGCCGCTGTCGCGCTCGTGGCCGCTGCGCCGGCATCGGCCACCGTGCTCACCGCCAACCAGCTCAACGTCTACCGTGACGGCACGTCGGCCGACTGGCTGCAGGGCGACTTCCGCCTGCTGAGCGATTCATTCACCGAAGACGGTCCGTACGTCGGGCCGGTCTTCACCGGCAGCGGCTTGTCATCCAGCTACACGCTGCAGGGGCTGGCCGTGGGCGCCGATCCGGCGCTGGCGGTGCGTGAACAGGGCGGCACGCTGCTGCTGGATCCGAACCTCGGTGCGTTGTCCGCCAACGCCCAGGGCGGGCTCGGCCGCTCGCTGCGGCTGCGCCTGATGACCAACACCGACCCCAGCCAGCCGACCGCCGGATTGCCGCGATCACGGTCCTTCGCCGCGGCCTTGCGCCTGTCGCTGACGGCCATGCCCGACACCGGACAGTCCTTCGGCTTGCGTCTGTCCGACGGCTTCAGCAACAACAACGACGTGATCGAGCTGTTCGTCGCCGGTGGCGCCTCGGGCGACACCATCGTGTTCCGCACGCAGGATTTCACGCCCCCCAATCCCGGCATCACGGTCCACAACACGGCCCCGCTGGCGGCGCCGGCCGGGGCGGACGCACTGGTGCTGGTGCTGAGCCACGCGGCGCCCGACACCGACCGGATCCACGGCGTTTATGGCTACGCCGACGCCAGTGGTGCGCTGATGGGCGACCTGACCACGTTCGCCAGCTTCGCGACCGCCTTTGACGGCGAGTCGTTCACCCGCGTGGAACTGCGCGCCACGACCACCGCCCCCATCCCCGAGCCGGGCAGCTGGGCGATGTTCGCGGCAGGGCTGGGGCTGTTGCTGACGCGCTTGCGCCGGCGCGGCTGATCAGGCGCGGTGCGCTTCGGCCACTGCCAGCGGCTCGGGCCGCACCCGCAGCGCCCACATCACGCCGGCCACCAGCAGCAGAACGCCCAGCCCGGTGAGCAGCGGCGGCCAGCCGCCGCGCAGCATCAGCGCGTAGGCCAGGGCCGACAGCGTCTCGAAGACGATCAGCTGGCCCACCAGCGTGGTGGGCAGGCGCTGGCTGGCCTCGTTCCAGCACAGCGTGCCCAGCCAGCTGGCGAACAGGCCGATGGCGAACATCAGGCCGACGAACACCGCCGGGCGCGGGCCCAGCGGCATCGGCAGCGCGCTGCCCTGCCAGGCCGTCCAGCCCCAGAACAGCGCATAACCCGCCAGCGCCAGCGGCAGCGTGGCCACGCCCTGCGCGGTGGCCCAGGCGCGTGGGCTGCGGTCGGGGTGGGCGCGCAGCCAGTCGGCATTGCGCAGCGGGTACCAGGTCCAGCAGGCCACCGCGCCCACCGCCAGCAGGCCGCCCAGCGCGTAGCGCGATGGATCGGCCAGCGGGTCGGCGCGCAGGTGATCCAGCTCGACCTGGTTGACGCAGGCGATGCCCGCGGCGATCAGCGCCAGCGAGGGCAGCAGCCGCAGCCACGGCAGCCGGCCATCGCGCCGCGCGTCGCGCAGGTTGCTGCTGATGGCGATCACCACGGGCAAGGTGCCGATGATCATCGTCGGCAGCGGCCCGCCCGCCCGCGCGATGGCGCTGGCCAGGAACAGGTAGTAGACGATGTTGCCGACCAGCCCGAGCTTGGCCGCCTCGATCCAGTCGGCGCGGGTGAACTGCGCCAGCCGGGTGCGGTCGAACCACGCCAGCGGCAGCGCGATCAGGCCGAAGGCCAGGTAGCGGCCGAACGACTGCAGCGCCGCCGGGTAGTCGGGCAGCAACAACGGGCCGATGAACACCAGCCCCCACATCAGGCCGGCGGCAAGGGCGAACAGGGTACCGATGGCCATGCGGCGAGGTTAACCGCTGGTTGCAAGCTGCCCGTGCCCGGGGGGTTGACCCCGTGCACGCTCGCCGTTACGGTGCCCCACCGTCCGATCCACCGCTTGCCACCGGAGCCGCGCATGCGCCGCCTGCCCATCCTGCCCACCCTGCCCACCGCCGCCTTGCTGACCGCTGCGCTGGCCTGGCCGCTGGCCGTCCGCGCCGGCGACGCCAGCTTCAGCGACGAGGTCGCCTTCGCCGCCGCGGCCGGTGCGATGCGGGTCGAGAGCTTCGAGGCCCTGGCGGCCTCGGCCCGCAGCCTGGCGCCCGTGGCTGCGCCCTGGTTCACGGCCAGCAGCGTCGGCACGCCCATCGGTGTGCAGGACGGCCCCGACAGCCCGCAGCCGGGCTACGGTGCGCAGGCCACGCAGGGCAGCCACTACCTGTCGGTGTACCTGCCCAACCTGCCCCAGGGCGCGCTGCGTTTCGACCTGGCCACGCCGGCCACGGCCTTCGCCTTCGACCTGGTCGACGTGGGCGAAGCGGCGGGCACCGTCCACCTGCGCACCGATGCGGGCGCCTACGCGGCCGGCCTCACGCTGGCCACCTTCCCCGGCAACCTGGCCGACAACGGCAGCGTGCGCTTCTTCGGCATCACCCAGACCACGCCGTTCTCCAGCGTCTACCTGACGGTCGACGGCATCGACGAGGCCTATGGCGTCGACCGGGTCCAGTTGTCGGCGGTGCCGGAGCCGGCCCAGGCCCTGCTGTGGCTGGGCGGCCTGGCCGCGCTGGCCGGGCTGCGCCACCGCCGCGGCTGAACCTGCCGACCGGGGCACGCGCCGCGGCGCGTGCAATGCGCACGGGCACCGCAGGCGCGCCGCGCGCCGGCAACGCACATGCCGACAGCCCCGGTGCTAAGCTCATCGCCCCCGGCCAGACCCCTGGCCCGGACTGCTTTGGATAGGAGCTTCCCATGCCCGGCCTGTTGCCCGACGTCGATCCCGATGGCCTGCTCGAGTACTCGGTGGTCTACACCGACCGCGCACTGAACCACATGTCGACCAAGTTCCAGGGCGTGATGCGCGACATCTCGGCGCTGCTCAAGGAGGTCTACCACGCCCGTTCGGCGGTGGTGGTGCCCGGCAGCGGCACCTTCGGCATGGAGGCCGTGGCGCGCCAGTTCGCCACCGGCCAGAAGACGCTGGTGATCCGCAACGGCTGGTTCAGCTACCGCTGGACGCAGATCTTCGAGATGGGCAGCATCCCGGCCGACAGCACCGTGCTGAAGGCGCGCCGCGTGGCCGAGCAGCACCAGTCGGCCTTTGCCCCCGCGCCGATCGCCGAGGTGGTGGCCGCCATCCATGCACAGCGCCCCGACGTGGTGTTTGCGCCGCACGTGGAGACCGCCGCCGGCCTGATCCTGCCCGACGACTACCTGCGCGCCGTGGCCGAGGCCACGCATGCGGTGGGCGGGCTGTTCGTGCTCGACTGCATCGCCAGCGGCGCGATCTGGGTCGACATGGCCGCGATCGGCATCGACGTGCTGGTCAGCGCGCCGCAGAAGGGCTGGAGCGGCTCGCCCGGCTGCGCCTTCGTGATGCTGGGCGAGGCCGCGCGGGCGCGCATCGATGCCACCACCAGCACCAGCTTCGCCTGCGACCTGAAGAAGTGGCTGCAGATCATGGAAACCTACGAGGGCGGCGGCCATGCCTACCACGCCACCCTGCCCACCGACGCGCTGACGCGCACCCGCGACGTGATGCTGGAGACCAAGGCCCGCGGCTGGGAGAACCTGCGCGCGCAGCAGCAGGCGCTGGGCGACGCGGTGCGTGCCTCGCTGGAGCGCAAGGGCTTCAAGAGCGTGGCCGCACCCGGCTTCAAGGCACCCGGCGTGGTCGTCAGCTACACCGACGACGCCGGCCTGCACAGCAGCAAGGCCTTCCTCGCGCTGGGCCTGCAGACGGCCGCGGGCGTGCCGCTGCAGTGCGACGAGCCGGCCGACTTCAAGACCTTCCGCATCGGCCTGTTCGGGCTGGACAAGCTGGCCGACGTGGCCGGCACCGTGGCGCGGCTCGATGCCGCGCTTGACCAGCTCGTGCCGGCCGAGCGCCGGGCCAGCGCCGCCTGACACGGCCCCGGCGCGGTGCGACGGTGTTTCAGCGCGGTGCCAGCGCCGCCGCGCGCAGCAGGTCGGCCGCGTGCTGGCCGTCCAGGCCATGCACCGCGCGCCCGATGCGCAGCAGCGGCCGCGTGCAGCCGGCGCTCGACGGATAGGGTTCGCGCAGCAGGCTGTCGAGCCGGTTGCGCACGCCGCGCGAGCGGCTCTCGCCCGCATCGAACAGCAGCACCGCCAGGCCCATGTCGCCCACCGGGGCCATGGCATCGCAGCCGCGCAGGCCGCCACGCAGCCGTTGGGCGATGGCCTGCATCAGCGCATCGGCCGCGTCGGGGTGGGTGGGCAGCACCTCGACCAGCAGCACCGTGGCCAGCCGTCCCTGCCGCCGGCATTGACCGAGCAGGCCGTCGAGCTGCAGCACGCTGAGCGGGCCCGACGCCACGGGCGACAGCGGCGCCGGGGCCTGCGCTGGCCGCGCGCCAGGGGTCGACATCGCCCAGCGGACCGACGGCGGCCGGTGGCCGACCTGATGCCCACTGCGCGACACCTCGCTCGGGCCGTGCGGATAAGCGGCCGGGGGACAGGGCGACGTGGTGGCAACGGTCATGGCGGTTCGACGGCCCGAATCGGGCACCTCCTGTCCTGAGTCAAACGCGGTGGCGGCGCCGATCCCGACATGCGGCGCAAAAAACTTCGTCCGGGCCGGCACGGTAGAGTCTGGCGACATGTCCGACGACGGCGCCGAAATCACGCTGCTGCTGCGGGCGGCCGGTGCCGGCCGCCCCGGTGCGGCCGACCAGGTGATGGCGCTGCTGTACAACGAGTTGCGCCTGCTGGCACGCAGCCGGCTGCGCCGCTCGGGCCAGTTCACGCTGCTCGACACCACCGCGCTGGTGCACGAGGGTTACCTGCGGCTGCAAGGCCAGCAGGCCCTGGCCTTTGCCGACCGCCAGCACTTCTTTGCCTACGCGGCGCGCGCGATGCGCAGCGTGGTGGTCGACCTGGTGCGCGCACGCCAGGCCGATCGCCGTGGCGGCGCGGCCGAGCACCTGACGCTCGACACCGCCATCGCCGAGAGCGCAGCGGCACCCCACGACGGCGAGATCCTGCGTGTGCACGACGCGCTGCAGGACCTGGCCGCCGTCGATGCGCGGCTGGCCAGCGTGGTGGAGATGCGCTACTTCGGGGGCTTGAGCGACGCCGAGATCGCCGAGGCGCTGGGCCTGACCGAGCGCACCGTGCAGCGCGACTGGCAGAAGGCGCGCCTCCTGCTCGCGATGGCGCTGAAATGACCTCGGCGTCGATGACACCCGAGCGCTGGGCGCGGCTGAACCCGCTGCTCGACGAACTGCTCGACCTGGACGCGGCCGCACGCAGCGCCCGCCTGGCCACGCTGCGCAGCACCGATGCCGCGCTGGCCGACGAACTGGCCGGGCTGCTGGCGCAGGACGCGGCACTGGCCGACGAGGCCTTCCTGGCAACGCCGGCGGTGCCCGATCTGGCCGCGCTGGCCACCGCGGCCGAGCAGCCCGGCCAGACCGTGGGCCCGTACACGCTGGAGCACCTGCTGGGCGAAGGCGGCATGGGCAGCGTGTGGGCGGCGCGGCGCAGTGACGGCCGCTTCGAAGGCCGGGTGGCGATCAAGTTCCTGCGCACCGGGCTGCTGGGCGCGGGCGACGCCGGGCGCTTCGCACGTGAAGGCGCGATCCTGGCGCGGCTGGCGCATCCGCACATCGCGCGCCTGCTCGATGCCGGCGTCGCACGCGACGGCAGCCAGCCCTACCTGGTGCTCGAGCATGTGGACGGCCAGCCGATCGACCGCTGGTGCGACGACCACGTGCTGGACACCACCGCCCGCGTGCGCCTGCTGCTGGACGTGCTGGGCGCGGTGGCGCATGCCCACAACCGGCTGATCCTGCACCGCGACCTGAAGCCGTCGAACATCCTGGTCACGGGCGACGGCCAGGCCAAACTGCTGGACTTCGGCATCGCCAAGCTGCTCGACGAGACCAGCCACAGCGGTGCGGCCACCGAGCTGACGCACCGCGCCGGCGCCGCGTACACACCGCGTTATGCGGCGCCCGAGCAGGTGCAGGGCGGCGAGGTGACCACCGCCACCGACGTCTACGCGCTGGGCGTGCTGATCTACGGCCTGCTGGGCGGCGGCCACCCCACCACCGAGGCCACGGCCTCGCCGGTGGACCGGCTGCGCACCGTGGTGGAGGTGGCGCCGCGCCGCCTGTCCGAGGCGGTGCGCCAGCAAGGTGGCCACGACACGCCGCGGCGCGTGCGCGAGCTGCGCGGCGACCTGGACACCATCGTCGCCAAGGCCCTGAAGAAGCCGCCGGGCGAGCGCTACGCCAACGCCGCGGCGCTGGCCGACGACCTGCAGCGCTGGCTGCGGCACGAGCCCATCGCCGCCCGCCCCGACAGCCGCAGCTACCGGCTGGCGCGCTTTGCCCAGCGCCACCGCGGCGGCGTGGCGGCCGGGCTGCTGGTGCTGCTGTCGCTGGCCGGCGGCCTGGGCGTGGCGCTGTGGCAGGGCCACGAGGCGCAGCGCCAGCGTGCGCAGGCCGAATCGCTGATCGCCTTCATGCTGGGCGAGCTGCGCGAGCGGCTGGAGCCGGTGGGCCGCCTCGACGTGCTCGACGCGGTGGGCGACCAGGTGCTGCAGCACTATGCGGCGATGGCCGCCGGCGGCACGGACGCGGGCATCCAGCAGCGCCGCGCCAACGCCCTGCTGCTGCTGGGCGACGTGGCCGAGAAACGCCGCCAGCTCGAGCGCGCCGCCCAGCGCTACACCGAGGCCGCGGTGATCACCGAGGCGCTGCTGGCGCGGCACCCGAACGATGGCGCCAGCATCGCCGCGCATGTCGACGCCTTGAGCGCGGTCTACGACCTGCAGCACCTGCGCGGCGACCGTGCGGCCCTGCCCGCGCTGATGGCGCGGATGCGGCCGCTGGCCGACCGGCTGCGCGGCATCGCCCCCGACAACCTGGACTGGCGCTGGCAGGACGCGATGCTGCACCGGCGCCAGGGCGTGCAGCACCTGGATGCGGCCGAGCTGGACGCGGCGCTGGTCGAGTTCCGCGCCGCCGAGGCCTTGCTGGCGCCCTGCGTGGTGGCCAAGCCGGTGCTGCACCTGGACCTGGCGCAGGTGCTGGGCTACATCTCCCGCGCGCTGGAGCTGCGCAACGACCTGCCCGGTGCACTGGCCATGGTGCAGGCCAAGCGGGCGGCGCTGCTGCGCATGCCCGATGCGGCCGACGACCTGCCGGTGCAGGTGGACCTGGTGGCCGTGGCCAGCGAGACGGCGCGCCTGCGCCAGCTCCAGGGTGAACTGGTTGAGGCCGAGCAGGGTTATGCCGAGGCGCTGGCCCGCTCCGATCAGCTGCTGGCGCGCGACGACAGCAACCAGATGTGGCAGCGCCAGGCCATCAACCTGCGCATCAACATCGGCCAGCTGGCCCTGGCGCGCCAGGACTGGACGGCCGCCGCGCCGCTGAACGCGCAGGCGCTGGCGCGCCTGGCCCGGGTGCTGGACCAGCCGCAGCCCGAGCGCTTCTTCCGCCTGGTGCTGCAGGGCCACGCGCTGGCGCAGCGCGGGCAGCTGGCGCTGGGCAGCCCGGCCACGCATGACCGCGGCACGGCGGCGAAGGCACTCGCGGCCTACGTGGCCGACGCGCAGACCATGGAGGCGGCCGGCCAGCAGCTCGACCTCAACGAGCAGCGCGCCCTGGGCCTGGTGCTGCTGGCGCTGGGCGACCTGCAGGCGGCCGCCGGCCACGGCGACGCCGCGCGCGCCGGCTGGCTGGACCTGGCCCGGCGCCTGGCCGACGCGCCCGCGCGCCGCGACGTGGGCCGCATGCTGATGCTGGGCGAGGCGCAGCTGCGCCTGGGCGACCGCGACGGTGCGGTGGCACTGGCCGATGCGGTGGCGGTGATGCGACCGCACTCGCTGCAGCTGGCGCTGCTGCGCCAGCGGCTGGACCCGGCCAGGCCGCCGGCGCGCTGAGCGCCCTGGCTACCCGCCCGCGCGCGCCGCTGCCGGCCCAGGCCCAGGCCCAGGCCCAGGCCCAGGCCCGGGCCCCGGGGCCGACCCGGAAAGGCGGGACGTCCACCAGCGGGCCACCGCGGCACGCTCGGCGGCGCCGTAGTGCAGGCCCAGCTTGCTGCGGCGCCACAGCACGTCGTCGGCGCAACGCGCCCACTCGTGCTGGTGCAGGTAGTCGAGTTCGGCCTCGAACAGGCCGGGGGCCACCTCGGCGCCCAGCGTGCCCGCCGCCAGCAGCAGCGGGATGCGGCTGCCGTAGGCGCGTGCCCAGCGCTCGCGCAGCGCCGCCGGCAGCTGCGGGTACTTCTGGGCCAGCACCTCGACGAAGCGGCGCATGTCGCGGTCGGGCCGCTGCGGTGCACCGATGAAGGCCGACAGGTCGCCGCCGGGAAAGTGGGCCGTGGCGGTCCAGGTCGGGCGGCGCTCGCCCAGGCGCCTGACCAGCTCGTCGCTCGCCTCCTCGGCCAGCTTGCGGAAGGTGGTGAGCTTGCCGCCCCACACGGTGAGCAGCGGCGCGCCGCCGGGCGCGGGGTCGTCGTACTCGAGCAGGTAGTCGCGGGTCACCGCCGAGGCATCGCCCGATTCGTCGTCGAGCAGCGGACGCACGCCCGAGTAGCTCCAGACCACGTCGGCGGGCTGGACCGGCTGCTCGAAGTAGCGGCTGGCCTGGGCGCACAGGTAGGCGATCTCGTCGGCATCGATGCGCGCCTGGCCCGGGTCGCCCTGCACCTCGACATCGGTGGTGCCGATCAGCGTGAAATCACGCTCGTAGGGGATGGCGAAGATGATGCGCTTGTCGGGGTTCTGGAACAGGTAGGCATGGTCGTGCTGGAACATCCTCGGCACGACGATGTGGCTGCCCTTGACCAGGCGCAGCTGGCGCGCGCTGCGCTGGTGGGCGTGCTCGCGCAGGAACTGGCTGGCCCAGGGCCCGGCGGCGTTGACCACCGCCCGCGCCTGCACGGTGATCGGCGCGCCGCCTTCGGGCTGCAGGCGCGCCTGCCAGCCGTCGCCGTGGCGCTGCACCTGCACGCAGGGGCAGCGCGTGAGCACCGTGGCGCCACGCGCGGCCGCGTCCATCGCATTGAGCACCACCAGCCGCGCGTCGTCGACCCAGCCGTCGCTGTAGACGAAGCCGCTGCTGTAGCGGTGCTGCAGCGGCGCGCCCACCGGGTGGCTGCGCAGGTCCAGCGTGCCGCTGGCCGGCAGCCACTCGCGCCGGGCCAGGTGGTCGTAGAGGAACAGCCCGATGCGGATCATCCACACCGGCCGCATCGACGGATCGTGCGGCATCACGAAGCGCAGCGGCCACATGATGTGCGGCGCCGCGCGCAGCAGCAGCTCACGCTCGGCCAGCGACTTGCGCACCAGGCCGAACTCGTAGTACTCGAGGTAGCGCAGCCCGCCGTGGATCAGCTTGGTCGAGGCCGACGAGGTGTGCGCGGCCAGGTCGTCGCGCTCGGCCAGCACCACCTTCAGCCCGCGGCCGGCCAGGTCGCGGGCGATGCCCACGCCGTTGATGCCACCGCCCACCACCAGCACGTCGCAGCGCTCGGGCACCACCGCCCGGCCACCGACCATTGACTCGCTCAAGCCACCCCCTCGTCGTCGGCCCACCGAGGGCCGCGCCGGGATTGTGGCGCCGGATCGCGGCGCGCCGCGTTAACCTCGGCGCAGAGCCCGCACAGGCCGCACCCCGGAGACCCGCCATGCCTTTCATCCTCGCCCTCGACCAGGGCACCTCCAGTTCGCGCAGCATCGTGTTCGACGAGGCCGGCCGCATCGTGGCGATGGCACAGCGCGAGTTCCGCCAGCACTTCCCCCAGCCCGGCTGGGTGGAGCACGACCCCGAGGAGATCTGGCAGACCCAGCTGGCCACCGCGCAGGAGGCCATCGCCAAGGCGGGGCTGAGTGCGCACGACATCCGGGCCATCGGCATCACCAACCAGCGCGAGACCACCGTGGTGTGGAACCGCCGCACCGGCGTGCCCATCCACCACGCCATCGTCTGGCAGGACCGGCGCGGCGAGCCGCTGTGCGCGCAGCTGCGCGAGCAGGGCCATGCCGAGCAGATCCGCCGCAGCACCGGGCTGGTGGTGGACGCCTACTTCTCGGCCACCAAGATCCGCTGGCTGCTCGACCACGTGAAGGGTGCGCACATCGCCGCCGCGCATGGCGACCTGGCCTTCGGCACCATCGACAGCTGGCTGCTGTGGAAGCTGACCGGCGGCCGCGTGCACGCCACCGACGTGAGCAACGCGTCGCGCACCATGCTGTTCGACATCCGCCACAACGTCTGGGACCACGAGCTGCTCAAGCTGCTGCACGTGCCCGACAGCCTGCTGCCGGCGGTGCACCCCAGCAGCCATGTCTTCGGCGAGACCTCACCCGAGCTGCTGGGCGCGGCCATCCCGGTGGCCGGCCTGGCCGGCGACCAGCAGAGCGCGCTGTTCGGCCAGGCCTGCTTCAAGGCCGGGCTGGCCAAGAACACCTACGGCACCGGCTGCTTCATGCTGATGCACACCGGCGACAAGTTCCGCATCAGCCAGAACGGCCTGATCACCACCAGCGCGGCCCAGCCGGTGGACGGCCGGCCCGAGTTCGCGCTGGAGGGCAGCGTGTTCATCGGCGGCGCGGTGGTGCAGTGGCTGCGCGACGGCCTGCAGGCGATCAAGGCCAGCAGCGAGGTGCAGGCGCTGGCCGAGAGCGTGCCCGATGCCGGCGGCGTGATGTTCGTGCCCGCCTTCACCGGCCTGGGCGCGCCCTACTGGGACGCCCATGCGCGCGGCACCATCACCGGGCTGACACGCGGCAGCACCGTGGCCCACATCGCGCGCGCCGCGCTCGAGAGCATTGCCTACCAGAGCGCCGCGCTGCTGCAGGCCATGAGCCTGGACGCCCAGGCCGCCGGCAGCGCGCCGGTGCAGGAGCTGCGGGTGGACGGCGGCGCCTGCGTCAACGACCTGCTGATGCAGTTCCAGGCCGACCTGCTGGGCATCCCGGTGGTGCGGCCGAAGGTCACCGAGACCACCGCGCTGGGCGCCGCCTACCTGGCGGGCCTGGCCACCGGCGTTTACAAGAACCTCGACGAGCTGTCGGCGATGTGGCAGGTGGAGCGGCGCTTCCATCCCACGCTGCCGCGTGAGCGCGCCCAGGCGCTGATGGGCGAATGGGCGCATGCGGTGCGGCAGGCCGCCGCGGGCTGACGGCTGCCGCCGTGTTCACCACCCCACCCCGAACCAGGAGCCGAACATGCCCCAGAACGACCTGACGATCTTCCTCAGCTGGTCGGGCCCGGCCAGCCAGGCCGCGGCGCAGGCCATCGGCCGCGCCATCGACGACGTGTTCAGCGACGCCAGGCCCTGGATATCGAGCAAGGACATCCAGCTCGGCCAGGAATGGTTCACCGAACTGCGCGGCGCGCTGGAGACCACCCGCTTTGCGGTGGCCTGCCTGACCCGACGCAACGCCGCCTCGCCGTGGGTGCTGTTCGAAGCCGGCGCGGTGGCCGGCAAGCTGCAGGGCCTGAAGCTGGTGACGGTGCTGCTCGAAGGCGACGTCACCGACCTGGTCGATCCGATGGCGCGCTTCAACAGCACGCGCTTCGACCACGACGGCATGCTGCGCCTGTTCGAGTCGATCAACATCAGCCTGGGCACGCCGATGAAGCCGATCGCGCTGCAGGCTGCGTTCGAGGCGGTGTGGCCGCCGCTGGACGCCGCGGTGCGTGCCGCCGTGCGCAGCGAGCCCAGGCACGACGTGTTCCTGTCGGTGCCGATGGCCGCCTTCGAGACCGAGGCGCAGTACCAGGGCTTCCGCGCCGACGCGATGAAGGTGGTGACCGCGCTGCGCCAGCACTGCGGCCTGCGCGTGTTCTGCGCGATCGAGCGCATCGAGTCGATCAAGCAGTTCGACACCTACGGCGTGGGCGCACGCGAGGACATCGAGGCGCTGAACGACAGCGCCAACTTCGTGCTGATCTACCCCGAGCGGCTGGTGACCAGCGCGCTGTTCGAGGCCGGCTATGCGCTGGCGCGCGGCATGCCCTGCCGCTTCTTCGTGCGCAAGACCACCGACCTGCCCTTCCTGATGCGCAAGCTGCCCGAGGTGTTCCAGCACGTGTCCATCGTCGACGACAGCGAGTGGCGCGACTACGACGAACTCGTGCTGCGGCTCGAGCAGAACGCCGGCCCCTGGTTCGGCACGCACCAGATCGCCCGCCTGGAGAGATGAGACCATGACCCTGACCACCCGCCTCGATGGCAAGCGCATCCTGCTGACCCAGGCCGACGACTTCATGGGCCCGGCGCTCGGCGAGGTGTTCACCCGCCTGGGCGCGACGGTGATCGCCGATACCCGGCCGCTGGCCGGCGATGCGGCGGCGCCGGCGGCCATGGTGGCGGCGGCCGGCCGCGTGGACGTGCTGATCGTGCACCTGGCGCAGCCGGCACCGTCCACGCCGGCCGTCGACGTCACCGACGCCGAATGGCGCAGCGTGTTCGCCCACCTCGTCGACCCGATGCCGCGCCTGGTGGCCGCGGTGCTGCCGCAGATGCTGGCGCGGCGCGCCGGCCGCATCCTGCTGATGGGCAGCGCCGGCGCCTTGCGCGGGCAGAAGCGCACCGCCACCTACAGCGCGGCGCGCGGCGCGCAGCTGGCCTACGTGCAGTCGGTGGGGCTGGAGCTGGCGCCGCAGGGCATCCAGTTCAACGCCATCGCGCAGAACTTCGTCGACAACCCCACCTACTACGGCTCGGCAGTGCAGGCCAACCCGCGCTTCCAGGAGCGGCTCCAGCGCGAGGTGCCGCTGGGCCGGCTGGTGTCGGCCGAGGAGGACGCGCTGTTCGCCGCCTACCTCTGCAGCGACGCGGCCGCCTGCTTCGTCGGCCAGGTGTTCCCGGTCAGCGGCGGCTGGGCGCTGAAGTAGGCGCCGCGCCGCGTCCGCCCAGGCCCCAGTCGGGCAGGCCCCGCGCCACGGTGTGCACCACCGCCGCGCAGAGGCCGCACTTCAGCAGGTCCCCCGGCACGAACAGCAGCGTGCCGGCCAGCGCCTGCGGCCACGACAGCCCGGCGATGCCGACCAGGCCCACCACGCCGCAGGCATGCACCACCGCCAGCCCGCCGATGGCCGCGGCCACGAAGGCGCTGATCGCCGCACGCCGCGGCGTGCCCACCGGCAGCAGCGCCATCAGGGCGCCGGTGGCAGCCGCGCCCAGCGGCCAGCCCGCCAGGTAACCCGCCGCCGGCGCGAAGAACACGCCCGGCCCGCCGCGCCCGCCCGACAGCAGCGGCAGGCCCAGCGCCACCGCCAGCAGGAACAACCCCAGCGCCAGCGCCGCGCGGCGCGGCCCCAGCAGGCAGCCCGCCAGCATCACGCCCAGCGTCTGCAGGGTGATCGGCACGCCCAGCGGCAGGTCGATCTTCGGGATCAGGCCAAGCACCGCCATCAGTGCGGCGAACAGGGACACGAGCGCCAGGGTGCGCGAGGAAGCAGCGGTCATCGGAGTGGAGAGTTGGAGAAAGGAGAGACGAGAGACAGAGAGAGAGAAAGGCGCCGGGTCGTGCCGGTGGCCGACCCGCGCGTCGTGAGGGCGCGCATCAGCCGCCCAGCCGCAGCTGCAGTGCATCGGCCACCCGCCGGGCCGACTGCAGCACCTGGATCAGCAACGGCGCCAGCAGCCGCCAGCCGCCGGGGCGGCCGGTGCGCGCGCGGTGGGCGTCGTCCAGCCGCTGCCAGCCAACGAAGATCTGCTCGACGAAGCGCAGCATCAGCGCCAGCGCCAGGCCCAGGCGCTGCACCGGCACGCCGATGCGCGCCAGCGGGTTGAGCACCGCCTCCAGCACCTGCAACAGGTCGGCCGGCCGGGTGCTCAGGCTCAGCGCCACGCCCGGCAGCGCGGTGCCGACGATGCGGGCGGCCTGCGCCAGCCCGGCCAGCGGCTGGCCCAGCGCGCTGTGCCCCAGCGCCACCAGCAGCGCACCGATCGCCACCGTGCGCAGCAGCCGGCGTGCCGCCGCGCCCGGCCGGCCCAGCGATGCCAGCAGCAGCAGCGCGCCGCCGGCGCCCGCCAGCAGCGGCGCCAGCCGGTCGGTGGCCAGCAGGGCGCCCACCAGCACGGCCAGCAGCAGCAGCTTGCAGGCCGCCGGCACGCGGTGCAGCCAGGTGGCCTGATCGCTGTAGAGGCTGCCCATGCTCAGGCCGCCGCCGGCAGCGGCCGGTCGCCCTCGGCCACACGGCGGTCGCCTTCGGCCATGAGGCGTGCGGCCACATCGGCCTCGTAGGCGGCACAGACCGCTTCGCCGGCGCCATCGGCACGC
>JAURXG010000344.1 GCA_030654555.1 Aquabacterium sp. | reverse complement strand
CCGACGCGCTGGCCAGCGCCCGCCGCCTGCGCGCGCTGGGCCTGGGCATGCTGATGGTCGACACCTCGCCCGGCGCGGTCCGGGGTGGCGCGGCCGCGGGCAACGCCAGCGGGCCCTCTCACGCCCGCGCGCTGGCCGATGCACTGGATGCGCTGTACCTGCCGCTGCCGCAGGTCGATGCACGCCGGCTGTCGTTGGCCGTGCGCGGCCTGGCGGCCGATGCCGCGCGCACCGCACCTGCACGCTGAGCATGCCCAAGGCCCGCACGATCCGCATCCTCGTCTACGGCACCATCGCGGTGCTGATGGTGGTTGGCAACCTCTACGCCTTCTGGCCCTTCGTGGTGGCCCACCGGCAGCTGCAGGCCTTCTGCGACGGCCTGCCGGCGGGCACCCCCGTCGAGCAGGTGCAGGCGCTGGCCGCGCAGCAGGGTTATGCGGTGACACCGCCGGTCGGCGGCGTGGCGCAGGTCGACGATCCACCGTCGTTCGGCCGGCGCCACTGCACGCTGCACTTCGATCCGCAAGGCCGGCTCGCCGGGCGCTGAGCGCCGCGCGGTCGACGCTCAGGCGCGTTGCGTGTCGGGCGAGGCCGCGGGCGCGGCCAGCACGCCCAGGGCCTGCAGGGCCGCGACCACCCGCTGCGGCGCCTCTTCGTGCGCCAGATGACCCAGGCCTTCGAGCCGCTGCACCCGGGTGACGGGCCGATGCCACTGCACGCGCCGCGCCTGCGTCGGCGGCACGGTGGCATCGTGGCTGCCCACCAGCAGCGCCAGCGGCACGTTCAGCTGCGGCAGTTGGCGCCACAGCGTGGCCAGGTCCCAGTCGGCCATCATCGCCAGCGCGCCGGCCACATGCGCCGGGCTGCGCATCAGGCGGGCATACAGCGCCAGGCCTTCGGCATCCAGCCGCGAGCCGGTGGACGCCACCAGCCGCTGCACCGCGGACGCATCGCCGGCACGTTGCGCAAACAGCCACGGCACCCAGGGCTGGCGCGACATCAGCCGGGCCATCGGCCCGAACAGCCGGCCGGCCAGGCCGTCGAAGGGCAGCAGCGCGGCGTTGATGCCCACCAGCTGCGCCGGCGCCAGCTGCGCGTCCAGCACCGCGCGCACCGCCAGCGCGGCGCCGGCCGAGTGGCCCAGCACCACCGTGGGCGGTCGCTGCAGCGCCCGGGCCAGGCCACCCAGCGCCTGCGCCATGCCGGGCAGCGAGGCCTGGCCGCGTGGCAGCGGGCTGCTGAAGCCATGGCCGGGCAGGTCGGGCACCACCAGCGTGACCGCCGGCGCCAGCCGGTCCATCAGCGCGCGCCACGAATGGCTGGCCGCGCCGGTGCCGTGCAGCAGCCACCACACCGGCCGGCCCGGCGCGCCGTCGAGCACCTGCACATGCCAGCGGCAGCCGCCGGCATCGACGAAGCGGCTGGCATCGTGGTGCGGCCAATCGCGGCGCTCCACCGCCCAATCCAGCCGACCGCTCACGGGCGCCACCGCGCCACCGCGGCGCACCACGCGGCATGCCCCCGCGGGGGCGGCGCCCACCGGGGGCTCGCTATCATCGATCGCATGCCGGGTGCCCCACCCGGCCGACGAAAGCCTGGATGAACATCGGACTGGCGCAGCGCCTGCGCGACGGCACCTGGACCCTGCACACCACCACCGAGCGCGCCGGCCTGATGCCCGCGCTGCTGCGCGGCCAGCTGCCGATCGGCAAGTTCATCGGCCTGCAGCGCAGCCTGCATGCCCTCTACAGCGCCCTGGAGCCCGCGCTGGCCCGGCACGCCACGCACCCTGTGCTGGCGCCGCTGCACCAGCCGGCGCTGGCGCGCTGCGCGGCGCTGGCGGCCGATCTGGTGAGCCTGCATGGCGCCGACTGGGCCACCGCGCTGGCGCTGCCAGCCGCCGCACAGGCCTACGCCGATCACCTCACCGAGCTGGCGCGCAGCCGGCCCACCGCGCTGGCCGCGCATGCCTACGTGCGCTACCTGGGCGACCTGAGCGGAGGCCAGGCGCTGCGCCGCATCGCGCGTCAGACCTACCAGCTGCCCGGTGACGACGGCACGCGCTTCTTCGACTTCGGACCGCCCGAGCAGGTGGCGCTGCTGGCGCGCGGCTTCCGCCAGGCGCTGGACACGCTGCCGCTGGACGAAGCCGGTGTGCTGACGCTGGTGGGCGAAGCGCAGTGGGCCTTCGGCCAGCATGTGCGCCTGTTCGAGGAGCTGGATGCCGCGCCGGCGCTGAGCGCCTGACCGTCCCGGCCGGGCCACCGGCCCGCGCTGCCCTGCAGCGCCCATCGGATCAGCCCCCGAACTGCTGCCGGATGCGGCCATACAGCGCGGCCGCCCGCTGCGCCGAGGCTTCCACCTCTTCGAGCAGCGGCGCCACGCCCGGACCACCGGCGCT
The DNA here is from genome assembly GCA_030654555.1 of Aquabacterium sp. Classification (GTDB taxonomy): domain Bacteria; phylum Pseudomonadota; class Gammaproteobacteria; order Burkholderiales; family Burkholderiaceae_C; genus Pseudaquabacterium. Next base: position 23,028 of record JAURXG010000344.1, on the reverse strand, counting down.
GTCGGCGATGTCCATCGCCGCCAGGCTGGCATTGGTGAGGATGGCGCCGATCACGTTGTCGGTGCCGTCGTCGCGCCCGCCCCGCCCGGCGTGCTGCAGCGCCTGCTCGAGGTGCTGGCGCGCGGCATCGGCGCGGCGGCTGTCGCTCAGATCGCTCAGCACGATGATGTAGCCCAGCACCTGGCCGTCGCGACCGGGCACCATCTCCACCCGCACCCGCACCGGCAGCGGCTCGGCCGCGTCGCCCGGCGCGCGCAGCGACAGCTCGCCGCGCCAGGTCTGGTGCAGGCTGCGCACCGAGGCCAGCCCGTCGAGCAGCAGGGCCGGCAGCGTGAAGGCCTGCGCCACGTCGTCGATGCGGCCCAGCGCGGCCGGCGCACGGCCCAGCAGGCCGGCAAAGGCGGGGTTGGCAAACAGCACACGGCCGTTGCCGTCGGCGATGGCCACCGGCTCGTGCGAGCTCTGCACCGTGGCGCGCACGCCGGCCAGCTGGTGTTCGGCCACCAGCAGCCGCACCGCGTTGACCTGCACGATGATGTCGATCAGGGCCGCGCCGATGGCGCGCGCCAGCGCCAGCTCGGCGCCGCTCCAGGGCAGCGCCGTGCCGCGCACGATCTCGCTCCAGGCGGCGAACGAGCGCCGCGGCGACAGCTCGAGCGGGTTGTTGGCCACCATCGGCTTGGTCGGATCGCCGGCCCAGGTGACGGTGAGCAGCTGCTCCTTGCGGAACCACATCAGGTAGTCGGGGCGCTGCAGCGACAGCTTGACCGCCAGCACGCCGCTGGCCATCGGCGTCAGCGAATCGAGCGCCGGGTTGGCCTGCCCCACCGACGAGCAGGCGAAGGGCGTCTCGGTGTACTGCCCATCCACCCACTGCAGCAGCGCGCGCAGCTCGGGCGTGGACGGCACCTCGCCGCTGGTGAGCAGCTCGCCGTCGTGGAACAGCGCCGCGCCGGTGGCCTCCAGCGGCTGCAGCAGCGTGCGCGGGTTGCGGAACAGCGCCAGCCGCCAGTCGCCTTCGGTCGAGGTGGCCTCGACCAGCCGCTGCTCGAGCCGGCGCACCAGGATCGCCACCTGGGCATAGGCGTAGTTCTCGATCGCCGCGATGCGGGTGGAGGCCACCTCGGCGAGCAGGTCGCAGGCCGCGCGCAGCGACGGGCTGAGCGCGCGGGCGCTGTAATGGTGGGCGGCGATCAGGCCCCACAGCCGGCCCTCGCGCACCAGCGAGACCACCAGCGTGCCGGTGACGCCCATGTTCTTGAGGTATTGCAGGTGCAGCGGCGACATGCTGCGCAGCGCGCACATCGACATGTCCAGCTCGGCGGCGGGCCGGCCGGGCGCATCGTCCGACGCCCCCTCGGGCACGTCACCCGGCAGCAGGCCGGGCACCAACGGCACCGGCTCGTAGTGCACGTCCACCAGCACCCGCACCCGGTTGCGCAGGTACAGCTCGCGCGCACGCTGCGGGATGTCGGTGGCCGGGTAGTGGTGGCCCAGCAGCGTATCGAGGCGGGGGTCGCGCGCCTCGGCGATGATCTTGCCGTGGCCATCCGGGTCGAACTTGTAGACCATCACCCGGTCGTAGCCGGTCATCTCGCGCACGCAGCGCGCCAGGCCGTCGCTGAGCGCGCCGATGTTGGCGGCCTGGCTGAAGCGCTGCACCGCGGCCGACAGCTGCTCGAGCATCGCCGGGTCGTCGTCCACCAGCGCCGCGGCCGGGCCGCCGCCGCAGGGCGCCTCCAGCTCGAGCACCAGCACGCCCTGCGCCACCACGCGGTGCAGCACGCCCGACCACTCGCGCGGGCTGCTGCCCACCTGCGTGCGGGCCTGCAGCGGCCGTGGCTCCAGCAGGTCGGGTGCGGCGGCCAGCTGGCGCACCCGCGCCTCCAGGTCACCGCCCAGGGTCGACAGCGGCCGGTGCAGCAGGCGTGCGGTGGGCAGGCCCAGCAGGGCCTCGCAGTTGGCCGAGGCCTGCACCACCAGGCCGTCGCGCTCGCGCAGCACCATGAGCACCCCGTGCGGCTGGATCGAGCCGGCCAGGTGGATGAGTTCACGTTCGCAGTTGCTGAGATCGGCCTGGCCGAATGCGGGGCTGGTGTCCACGGTGTCGCCGGTGCGGCAGCCTTCGGTCAGTTCAGCAGCGTGGGCAGATCGCTGGGGGCCGTCAGGCCATGGCGCTGCAGGCGAAGGTTCAGGCTCTCGGGCGTGATGCCCAGCCAGTTGGCGGCGTTGACCGTCTGGCCATGGGCGCGCTGCAGCGCACTGAGGATCAGGTGTCGCTCGGCCAGGTGGGTGGCCTCCTGCATCAGCTCGGGCAGCGAGACCCGGCCCAGCTGGTGGGCCAGGTTCTCGATCGCCGCCACCAGACCGTCCACCGGCTGCAGCGGCAGCTCGTGGTGGCCCTGGCGGCGCAGGATGAAGCCCAGGCATTCCTGGTCGCCTTCGGCCAGCAGCGCGGCCGACACCTCGACCTCCTGCACGCCGCCGACCGGCCGCGTGGCGGTGCTGCCACCGATCGGCGCGCGCACCTGGGTGGCGATGCCGCTGCGCCGCACCTCGGCCACCAGCGCCGCCAGCCGGTGGCCGGGGTCGCCGAGCAGCTCGGCCAGGGGCCGGCCCTTGACCTGCGCCTCGGTCATGCCGGGCGCACCCAGCACCAGGAAGGCCGGGTTGGCCATCTGCACCCGGCCGCTGCTGTCGGTGATGACCACCGCATCGGAGGTCTGCTCGACGAACTCGGCCAGCCGGCGCGCGGTGTCGCCGCCCCGGGCCTCGGAGCGGCGGCAACGCACCAGCAGCAGCAGCTGGCTGCTGCCGTCGACCGTGGCGCGGAACGGGGTGGCCGCCACGTCCACCGCCGACGGGCCGGCGGTCGGCCCCTGCCGGCCCAGCCGGGCGCGGATCTCGGCCGGCTTGCCGCTGGCGCGCGCCGTGACCAGCAGTTCGTCGACCGCCGGGCGCGAGAGGGTGTCGATGCCGGCGGTGGCGCTCTGCCCGACCAGCTGGTCGGCAGCACGGCCGAACAACTCGGCCGCGGCGCGGTTGGCCTCGACGATGCACAGCGTGGCCGCATCGACCACCAGCACCGCGTCGGTGGCCACCTGGAACAGCAGGCGGTAGCGTGATTCGGCCTGGCGCTGCTGCCAGTAGTCGCGCTCGAGCTCCTGCTGGGCATCGAGGAAGCGCTGCTGGATCGCGGCGATGGCGCGCAGATCGCGGCCGACGGCCAGCACCGGGCCATCGTGCCCCAGGCGGATGGCCGCGAAGGCCACCGGGATGTCCAGGCCCTCGGCACCGGGCAGGTTGACCTCGCGACGGCGCGACACGCCGGTGCTGCTGACCTCTTGCAGCAACTGCGTGACCTTGATGCGGGTGTCCTGCGTGACCGTGTCGATGAACGGCCGGCCCACCCAGAGGTGGGCCTGGCGGCTGATGGGCGCATCGCCCAGGGCCACGTTGCGGATGATGCCGTCGGGGCCGATGACCAGCGCAATGTCGCTGGCGATCGTGGCGAAGGTGCTGGCCAGCTCGGGTGCCAACCCGGCCAACGCCCCCAGATCCGCCATGTCAGCAGGGTTCGGGCTCATGCCAGGGTCCCTTCGATCCGGTTCGCCGCCACCACAGTCCTTGAAACGTTGCGCCATGAGCACAGCAGGACTGTGGACTTTACCGCATCGCCCACCCCCGAATCGGGGCGGTGGGAGAAGGAGGGCAACCCTATTGTCAATCAAACTAGACACAAATACTATCCACAAATGTTGACACAAACATTGCCGGCCCACGCGGCCCCCGACAGCCCGCTCCCGCTCGCCGCCAAGGCCCGGGGCAAGGCCCCGCCGCATGCGGTGGTGATCGGCAGCGGCTTCGGTGGCCTGGCCGCCGCGGTGCGGCTGGGCGCCCGCGGCTGGCGGGTGACGGTGCTCGAGCAGCTCGACGCCCCCGGCGGGCGCGCCTATGTCTACCGGCAGGACGGCTTCACCTTCGACGCCGGCCCCACGGTGATCACCGCGCCCTTCCTGCTCGAGGAGCTGTGGGCGCTGTGCGGCAAGACGCTGGCCGACGACGTGACGCTGGTGCCGGTGAGCCCGTTCTACCGGGTGCGCTTCGACAGCGGCGAGGCGTTCAACTACACCGGCGATCCGGCGCAGATGCGCGCCGAGATCGGCCGCTTCGCGCCCGGCGACGTGCAGGGCTACGAGAACTTCCTGAAGGCCAGCGAGGCGATCTACAAGGTGGGCTTCGAGCAGCTGGGCGACCAGCCCTTCAGCCACTGGACCGACATGGCCAAGGTGGTGCCGCAGATGGTCAAGCTGGAGGCCTGGCGCACCGTCTGGCAGCTGGCCTGCAAGCATGTGCAGGACCCGCGGCTGCGCGTGGTGCTGACCTTCCAGTCGCTGCTGGTGGGCGGCAACCCGTTCAACACCACCTCGGTGTACTGCCTGATCGCCTTCCTGGAGCGGCGCTTCGGCGTGCACTTCGCGCTCGGCGGCACCGGCGCGCTGGTCACCGGCCTGGTCAAGCTGATCGAGGGCCAGGGCAATGCGGTGCGCTGCAACACCGGCGTGGCGCAGATCCTGGTCAGGGACGGCGCGGCCTGCGGCGTGCAGCTGGCCAACGGCGACCGGCTGGCGGCCGACGCGGTGGTCTCCAACGCCGACTCGGCCACCACCTACCGCACGCTGATCGCGCCCGAGCACCGCCAGCGCTGGACCGACGCCAAGATCGAGCGCGCCAAGTACTCGATGAGCCTGTTCGTCTGGTACTTCGGCACCCGGCGCCAGTATCCCGACGTGGCGCACCACACCATCGCGCTGGGGCCGCGCTACCGCGAGCTGCTGACCGACATCTTCGACCAGAAGCACCTGGCCGAGGACTTCAGCCTCTACCTGCACCGGCCCACCGCCACCGACTCGTCGCTGGCGCCCGCCGGCTGCGACACCTTCTACGCGCTGTCGCCGGTGCCGCACCTGCAGAGCGGCACCGACTGGTCCGTGGAGGCCGAGCGCTACCGCCAGAAGGTGATGCGGCGCCTGTCGTCCACGCTGCTGCCGGGTCTGGAAGACCAGCTCGTGACCTCGCGGGTGCTGACGCCGCAGGACTTCCAGGACCGGCTGTCCTCGTTCCGCGGCGCGGCCTTCGGCCTGGCGCCGGTGCTCACGCAGAGCGCCTGGTTCCGCCCCCACAACCAGAGCGAAGACATTGCCCGGCTCTACCTGGTGGGCGCCGGCACCCACCCGGGCGCGGGCCTGCCCGGCGTGCTGTCTTCGGCCCGCATCCTCGACAAGGTGGTGCCCCATGGCGACACGATCTCCGCAGCCGTCCATGCCTGACGCGCCGACTGCCGGCGCCGACGCCATGAGCCCCGCCGAGGCCGCCGACCTGGCCGCCTGCCGCACCCTGCTGGCGCATGGCTCGCGCACCTTCCTGGCCGCCTCGCGGCTGCTGCCGCGCCGGGTGCGCGATCCGGCCTGCGCGCTGTACGCCTTCTGCCGCATGGCCGACGACGAGGTCGACGGCCAGACCGGCGGCGGCCCGTCCAGCCTGGCCGACGATGCCGCCGACGCGGCGCGCGCCAGCGCCGCGGTGCAGCGCTTGCGCCAGCGGCTGGCGTGCATCTACCAGGGCCAGCCCGGCACCGACGCTGCCGACCGCGCGCTGGCCGCGGTGGTGCGGCGCTTCGGCATCCCCTCGGTGCTGCCCGAGGCCCTGATCGAGGGCTTCGCGTGGGACGCCGCCGGCCGCCGCTACGAGACCCTGGCCGAGGTGCAGGCCTATGCCGCGCGCGTGGCCGGCACCGTGGGTGCGATGATGGCCCTGCTGATGGGCGTGCGCAGCGCGGCCGGCCTGGCGCGCGCCTGCGACCTGGGCGTGGCGATGCAGCTGTCGAACATCGCCCGCGACGTGGGCGAGGACGCGCGGCTGGGCCGCCTGTACCTGCCGCGCCAGTGGCTGCGCGAGGCCGGCATCGACCCCGATGCCTGGCTGGCCGCACCGCAGCACTCGCCCGCGCTGGGCCGGGTGGTGCAGCGCCTGCTGCGCGAGGCCGATGCGCTCTACACCCGGGTGGATGCCGGCGTGGCCGCGCTGCCGCTGGGTTGCCGCCCGGGCATCAACGCGGCGCGTTTTCTCTACGCCCAGATCGGGCTGGAGGTGGAGCGGCGCGGCCTGAATGCGATCGACGGCCGCGCCGTGGTCAGCCGCCGGCGCAAGGCCACCAGCCTGCTGCGTGCGCTGGTGGCGCTGAATCCCGACGATAGCTGGGCGCCGCAGCCGCCGCTGCCGGCCACGCGCTACCTGGTCGAGGCGGTCACCGGCCCGCTGCAGGCGGCGCACTTCACGCCGCCCGCACCGCGGCGCCTGGCCGGCGTCATCGCGCTGTTCGACCGGCTCGAGCGGCGCGACCGCGGCTGGGGCCTGGCCGACGGCCGCACCGCGCTGGCCGAAGGCGGCGGCGAGTAGCGCCGCGCGGCCCATCGACCGCTCGGCCGTGTCGCTGATCTGGCTGGAGATCCTGCTCGGCTTCGGCGCGCCGCTGGCCTGGGGCTGCTGGGAGTTGTACGCGCTGCGACGCGACCGGGCCGCGGCCCGGCGCCAGGCGGCGGCGGCACCCGCCGACGACGCCACCGAGCCCGCTCGGCGCTGAGTCTGGGCTCAACCCCGGCGCGGCATGCGGAACGGCAGCATCGCCCGCACCAGCGGCTGCCTGAAACGGTCGAGCCGCAGGCTCTCGTGCATCGCCAGCACCGGCTGGCCCAGCCAACGCGCCTGCACCAGCGAACGGGCGTAGAACGGCGTGTCCTCCAGCGTGTGCAGCAGCGTGGGCACCTGGCCGCGCTCGCTGCGCTGGCTGCGTGGCACGCGCCAGCCGCTGGCCGGCAGCGGCTGCAGCGCGGGGGCCTCGAACGGCCGGCCACCGCCGCGCGCATCGAACTGCAGCGCGATGTGCCGCGGTTCGGCCCTGCCGCGCTCGACCGCGTCGTAGACCACCGCGCTGCGCCCGTCGGCCAGCGCCGCGCGGGCCCACTGCCAGTGGCTGACGCTGTCCTCCAGCGGCAGCTCGCCGCGGTTGCTGTCGAGGTAGCCGTTGCCCGGCCAGCGCCAGGCGGGATCGATCAGATCGACCTCCACACGGGCGCAGGGCGCGATCGGCCACCACCGGTGCGCGCCGGCACTGTCCAGCGCCAGCGGCGCCGGGCTGCCCGGGGCTTGCGGGTGCAGGCGCAGCGTGCCGCGCAAGCGGCGCGGCAGCGGCACGCAGCGTTCGTCGAGCCGCAGCACCAGCGCCTGGCCGTCCCAGTGCCACTGGCTGGGGCCGATGGCCAGCGTGTGGGCGCTGCGCTGCAGCGCGCCGCTGCCACGTTCGGTCATGGCCCAGCGCGCGCCGGGCCCGCCGTCGGTGCGGTACAGCGCCACGTTGATGGCCACATGCTGCCGGGCATCGGCGCGCCCGCCCTGGCGCGCGCGCGCTGCGGCGTAGTAGGGCGAGAACACGCTGCCGATGAAGGCGATGACCACCAGCGCGTGGCGCTGGTCGTCGCTCAGCGCGTCGAGGTACCACCAGGCATAACCGCCGGGCGCCACGGCCAGGTCGAAGTCCGGCCAGGGTGATCGGCCAGCAGCTGCTGTGCCGCCAACATCCCCGACAGCGCCGCCATCGGCACGCCCGCCCCCGGGTGGGTGCTGCCCCCCGCCAGGTAGAGCCCCGGCACCGCGGTGCTCGCCGCCGGCCGGCTGAACGAGGCCCGCCAGCCGTGCGTCGCCGGCCCGTACAGCGCCCCGCCCGTCGCCGGAAAGCGCTGCGCCCATTGCGCCGGGCCGTGCCGCAGCCGGCCCGGCGCATCCGGCTGCACCTGCAGGCCCAGCCGGGCCAGGTGCAGGAAGGTGCGTTGCTCGCATGCGGCGATCTCCTCGTCGGTGGGGTGGCCCTGGTCGCCCCGGGCCGGGGCGTTGACCAGGCACAGCAGGCGCTCGGGCGCGCCGTCGTCGGGCGCGGCCTCGTCGCCGCGGTCCTGGGCGCAGACATAGACCGTGGGCTCGGTGGGCAGCCGGCCCTGGTTGAACAGCTCGTGGAACTCGCGCGGGTAGTCGCCCGAGAAGAACACCGTGTGGCGCAGCAGCGGAAAGCCGCGCGCCGGCGCCCGCAGGTTCCAGGTCAGGGCCGACAGCGAGCGGTGGGCCACTGGCCGCGCTGGCACCGCGCCTTGCACCGCATCGCCCAGCAGGCCGGCCGGCAGCGCGGCGGCATCGCCGTTGAACACCACCGCCGAGGCCGGCAGGGCGTCGCCCAGGCCGCCATCGGGCGCGGTCAGGCGCACCCCCGAGACCCGTCCGCCGGCGGTGATCACCCGCGCCACGCCCTGCCCGCAGCTGATGCTCACGCCCAGCTGCCGCGCCAGCCCGGCCAGCGCCTCGGCCAGCCGGTGCATGCCACCCTGCACGCTCCACACGCCCGCCTGCTCGACATGGGCGATCAGCATCAGCGTGGCCGGCGCGGCCAGCGGCGACGATCCGCCGTAGGTGGCGTAGCGCGCGAACAGCTGCCGCAGCCGGGCGTCGTCGAACTGCCGGCCCAGCTCACGCCACAGCGTGTTGAAGGGCGAGATGCCCATCAGGCCGCGCAGCTGCGGCCAGCCGGCGCGGGCGCAGCGCCAGGTCAGCGACAGCGGGCTGGGCCGGCTGCTGCGCAGGTAGGGCCCGTCCAGCGTCTGGAACACCGCCTTCGATCGTTCGCAGAACACCGCGTACTGCCGCGCCGCCTGGGCCCCCGCGAATCGCCCCAGCGCATCCACCGTGGCGGCGCGCTCGGCATGCAGGTCGAAGCGGCTGCCGTCGGGCCAGGCGTGGCGCGCCAGCGTGCGCAGCGGGGTCAGCTGCAGGTGCGTGTCCAGCCGCTCGCCGGCCAGCTCGAACAGCTGGTCGAACACCGGGCGCATCGTCATCACCGTAGGGCCGGCGTCCAGCGCGTGGCCGCCGATGTGCACCGGCCGCAGCTTGCCGCCGATGGCGCTGTCGCGCTCGATCACCCGCACCGCCTGGCCCCGCGCGGCCAGCACCACGGCCGCCGCCAGGCCCCCGATGCCGGCACCCACCACGATCACCGGGGCCTGGGCCATCACCGCCTGCCGCGTTGCATCGCGACCACCCGGTGTTGACGGGGGCTCGCCATGTGTCTATTCTGCATGACACATCATAATGTAATGTCGCAGTGACAAGGGCGGTCGCCCAGGTTGCCCGGCATTCGCCGGAGGACACATGGATCCCATGCACCGCATCGACCGGGCCCTGGTGGCCGCCCTCGCCAGCGTCGACCTGCCGAGCGGCCCGCCGCGGCTGGCCGCCGCGGTGCGGCATGCGGTGTTTCCGGGGGGCGCCCGGGTGCGACCACGCTTGTGTGTGGCGGTGGCGCTGGCCTGCGGCGACGACGACCCCGCGCTGACCGATGCGGCGGCGGTGTCGCTGGAGCTGCTGCACTGCGCCTCGCTGGTGCACGACGACCTGCCCTGCTTCGACGACGCGCCCACCCGGCGCGGCGTGCCCTCGGTGCACAGCGCCTATGGTGAGCGGCTGGCGGTGCTGTCGGGTGATGCGCTGATCGTGCTGGCCGTCCAGGTGCTGGCGGCCGCGCCGATGCGCCGGCCGCAGCGGCTGGCTAGCCTGCTCCAGCGCATCGCCAGCGGCGTGGGCCAGCCGCATGGCATCGTCGCCGGCCAGGCCTGGGAGTGCGAGCCGCATGTGCTGCTGCGCGACTACCAGCGCGCCAAGACCGGCGCGCTGTTCGCCGCCGCCACGATGGCCGGCGCCGAAGCCGCCGGCGGCGCGCCCGAGCCCTGGCGCGCGCTGGGCGAGTGGCTGGGCGAGGCCTACCAGGTGGCCGACGACATCCGCGACGTGGCGGCCGACCCGGTGCTGCTGGGCAAGCCCATCGGTCGCGACCAGGCGCTGGGCCGGCCCAACATGGCCGCCGCGCACGGGCTGCTGGGCGCCGTGGCGCACTTCCACCAGCTGGTCGAGCATGCCGCCGCGGCGGTGCCCGACTGCCGTGGCGCGCAACGGCTGCGGGCCCTGGTGCGGGCCGAATCCGAACGGCTGGTACCGGCGGCGCTGTGCCACCAGCTCGCGCAGGCGGTGGCCTGAGCGCGGGCCGATGGCCGTGCTGCCGACCGCCCCTGCCGCCGATCGGCCCGATCAGCCCGATCGGGCGGCGGACGCGGACGCCGGCCCCGTGACCCGCTGGCTCGACGCGCTGCGCGACTGGGCCGACCGGCGCCTCGCCAGCCCGGCCTTCAGGCGCTGGGCGGCGCGCTTCCCGCTCACCCGCCCGATCGCACGCCGGCGCGCGGCCGCGCTGTTCGACCTGGTGGCCGGCTTCAGCTACAGCCAGGTGCTGCTGGCCTGCGTGCAGTTGCGCCTGTTCGACCAGCTGGCGCAAGGCGCGCAAAGCGCGGAAGCGCTGGCCCCCACGCTGCGCCTGCCGCTGGAAGGTTGCCGCCGCCTGCTCGATGCCGCCGTGGCGCTGCGCCTGCTGCGCCGGCGCCAGCGGTGTGGCCAGGCGCCCGTCTACGGCCTCGGCCCGCTGGGCGCGCCGATGGTGGGCAACGCCGCCATCGCCGCGATGGTCGAGCACCACCGCCTGCTGTATGCCGACCTGGCCGATCCGCTGGCCCTGCTGCGTGCGCCGCCCGGCCAGGGCGCGCTGGCCGCGTACTGGGCCTATGCCCGCAATCCGCAACCGCACACGCTGGCGCGCGAGCAGGTGGCCGACTACTCGGCGCTGATGGCCGCCTCGCAGCCGCTGGTGGCCGACGAGATCCTCGATGCCTACCCGCTGGCGCGCCACCAGTGCCTGATGGACGTGGGCGGCGGCGAGGGCGTTTTCGCCGCCGCGGTGGCGCAGCGCTGGCCGCACTTGCGGCTGGTGGTGTTCGACCTGCCCGAAGTCGCGCGCCGCGCGCAGGGCCGGCTGGCCGCGCTGGGCCTGGGCGAGCGCGCCAGCGCGGTGGGCGGCGACTTCACCGCCGATGCGCTGCCCACCGGCGCCGACATCATCAGCCTGGTGCGGGTGGTGCACGACCACGACGACGCGCGCGTGATGGCCCTGCTGCGCGCCGTGCGCCGCGCGCTGCCGCCGCACGGCGTGCTGCTGCTGGCCGAGCCGATGGCCGGCACCCGTGGTGCGCAGGCCATGGGCGACGCCTACTTCGGCCTGTACCTGTGGGCCATGGGCAGCGGCCGGCCGCGCACCGTGGCCGAGCTGGGCCGATTGCTGCAGGACGCCGGCTTCCAGGCACCGCAGCGCCTGCACAACCCGATGCCGCTGCAGACGCAGGTGCTGCTGGTGCGGCCGGCGCCGCCGTGAGACGCCGTGCCAAAGCCTGGGATAACCCGATGTAACGTTTGCTTGACACTTCTTTGAGTCAGCGTAAAGTGACAACCAGACCTGATAGCCCCGCATGACGACCTCCGCCACCTCCTCCTCCAGCGCTCCGGGCGCGCACCGGTCATGAACACCACCGCGGTGCTGCTGGCCCAGCCCGAGCGGCTGCACCTGGCCGAGCTGCAGCTCACCGAGCCCACCGCCGAGGACGTGGTGGTCGACGTGCACTGGAGCGGCATCTCCACCGGCACCGAGCGCCTGCTGTTCACCGGCAGGATGCCGATGTTCCCCGGCATGGGCTACCCGCTGGTGCCGGGCTACGAATCGGTGGGCCGGGTCATCGCCGCGGGCGATGCCAGCGGCCACCTGGTCGGCCAGCAGGTCTTCGTGCCGGGCGCAAACTGTTTCGGCCCGCTCGACGGCCAGCCGGTGCGCGGGCTGTTCGGTGGCTCGGCCTCGCGGCTGGTGGTGCCGGGCCGCCGGGTGATCCCCGTCGACGAGGCGCTGGGTGAGACGGCGGTGCTGCTGGCGCTGGCCGCCACGGCTTACCACGCGGTCTCGGGCGGTGGCCGCATCGAGCACCCCAAGGCACCGCAGCTGATCGTCGGCCATGGCGTGCTGGGCCGCTTGCTGGCGCGGCTGAACGTGGCCGCCGGCTGCCGCGACACCGTCGTCTGGGAGACCAACCCGGTGCGCGCCGCCGGGGCGCAGGGCTACACCGTGCTGCATCCCGATGCCGATGCGCGCCGCAACTACGACGTCATCTGCGACGTCAGCGGCGACGCCGACCTGCTCGACACCCTGATCGCCCGCCTGGCCCCGGGCGGCGAGATCATCCTGGCCGGCTTCTACAGCCAGCCGCTGCACTTCAACTTCGCGCCGGCCTTCATGCGCGAAGCCCGCCTGCGCGCCGCCGCCGAATGGCAGCGCCCCGACCTGCTGGCCGTGCAGGCGCTGATCGCCAACGGCCTGCTGACGCTGGACGGGCTCATCACCCACCACGCGCCGTTCGCGCAAGCGGACACCGCCTACCGCACCGCCTTCGGCGATGTGGCCTGTCTCAAGATGGTTCTCGATTGGACGCACTGACATGACCGCCAGCATCAACAGCCCCCAGGGTCCGGCCAGCGCGCCGATCCAGATCCTGCGCGATCTGCAGTTGCGCGCCGAGGCCGCCGTCGAGCCCGATGCGCCGGCCACCGGCCCGGTGACCAAGACCACGCAGATCATCGCGATCTACGGCAAGGGCGGCATCGGCAAGAGCTTCACGCTGGCCAACTTGAGCTACATGATGGCCCAGCAGGGCAAGAAGGTGCTGCTGATCGGCTGCGACCCGAAGAGCGACACCACCAGCCTGCTGTTCGGCGGCAAGGCCTGCCCCACCATCATCGAGACCAGCAGCAAGAAGAAGCTCGCCGGTGAAGCGGTGGCCATCGGCGACGTCTGCTTCAAGCGCGACGGCGTCTACGCGATGGAGCTGGGCGGGCCCGAGGTGGGCCGCGGCTGCGGCGGGCGCGGCATCATTCACGGCTTCGAGACGCTGGAGAAACTGGGCTTCCACGACTGGGGCTTCGACTTCGTGCTGCTCGACTTCCTGGGCGACGTGGTGTGCGGCGGCTTCGGTCTGCCGATCGCGCGCGACATGTGCCAGAAGGTCATCGTCGTCGCCAGCAACGACCTGCAGAGCCTGTACGTCGCCAACAACGTCTGCAGCGCGGTCGAGTACTTCCGCAAGCTGGGCGGCAACGTCGGCGTGGCCGGCATGGTGATCAACCGCGACGACGGCACCGGCGAGGCCAAGGTCTTCGCCGAGCACGCCGGCATCCCGGTGCTGGCCACCATCCCGGCGAATGAAGACATCCGCCGCAAGAGCGCCAGCTACGAAATCATCGGCCGCCCCGGCACGCAGTGGGCCCCGCTGTTCGAGGAGCTGGCCACCAACGTGGCCGAGGCGCCGCCGGTGCGCCCCAGGCCGCAGACACAGGACCAGCTGCTGGGCCTGTTCTCGGCCGAGGTGACCGGACGCGATTTCAAGATGGAGCCGGCCACGCTGTTCGACATGGTGGGCAAGACCGAGCTGCTCAAGCCGTCGCTTGAAGTCATCTACGACGAAGTATGACCCCCCCCCGCAACGCCTTCGGCGTTCCCCCCCAGGGGGGCGCACCCAGCGGCCCGGCAGAGCCGGTTCCGCGGCTGCTGCTTGATGGCAGCGCCCCGCCTGTTGACGGCCTGGGCTGCCACTCCGGCGCCGAGACGATGCTGGCCGCCGCCAAGGTGGCCGGCAAGAGCGAGACGCTGGCGCAGTACGCCGCCGACTATCCGAAAGGGCCGCACGACCAGCCGCAGAGCATGTGCCCGGCCTTCGGCTCGCTGCGCGTGGGCCTGCGCATGCGGCGCACCGCCACGGTGTTGAGCGGCTCGGCCTGCTGCGTCTACGGCCTCACCTTCACCAGCCACTTCTACGGCGCGCGCCGCAGCGTGGGCTACGTGCCGTTCAACAGCGAGAGCCTGGTCACCGGCAAGCTGTTCGAGGACATCCGCGAGGCCACCTTCAAGCTCGCCGACCCGGCCCAGTACGACAGCATCGTGCTGATCAACCTCTGCGTGCCCACCGCCAGCGGCGTGCCGCTGCAGCTGCTGCCCAAGCAGATCAACGGCGTGCGCATCATCGGCATCGACGTGCCCGGCTTCGGCGTGCCCACCCATGCCGAGGCCAAGGACGTGCTGGCCGGGGCGATGCTGAGGTACGCGCGCAGCGAGGTCGAGGCCGGCCCGGTGCAGGCGCCCAGCGGTGGCCGCAGTGCCAAGCCCACGGTCACGCTGCTGGGCGAGATGTTCCCGGCCGACCCGGTGATCCTGGGCATGATGCTCGAGCCGATGGGCCTGGCCGCCGGCCCGGTGGTGCCCACCCGCGAATGGCGCGAGCTGTATGCCGCGCTCGACGGCGCGGTGGTCGCGGCGATCCATCCCTTCTACACCGCCAGCGTGCGCGAGTTCCAGGGCGCCGGCCGGCCCATCGTCGGCTCGGCCCCGGTGGGCCACGACGGCACCGAGGCCTGGCTGCAAGGCATCGGCGACGCCGCCAACGTGCCCCAGCACCTGATCGACGCGGCCAAGAACCGCATCCTGCCGGCGATCCGTGGCGCGCTGGCTGCCAAGCCGATCCGCGGCCGCATCACGCTGTCGGGCTACGAGGGCAGCGAGCTGATCGTCGCCCGGCTGCTGGTCGAGAGCGGCGCCGATCTGCGCTACGTCGGCACCGCCTGCCCGCGCACCCCGTGGAGCGAGGCCGACTGCCAATGGCTGCAGGCCCGCGGCGTGCACGTGCAATACCGCGCCAGCCTCGAGCAGGACCTGGCCGCGATGCACGCGTTCCAGCCCGACCTGGCGATCGGCACCACGCCGGTGGTGCAGGCCGCCAAGCAGGCCCGTATCCCCGCGCTGTACTTCACCAACCTGATCTCGGCGCGCCCGCTGATGGGCCCGGCCGGCGCCGGCTCGCTGGCCGCGGTGATCAACGCCGCCATCGCCAACAAGGCGCGCTTCGACACCATGGCCGACTTCTTCGGCGATGCCGGCCAGGGCGACAAGGCCGGCGTGTGGACCGACACGCCCAATGACCGGCCAGAGTTCCGCGCCGACTTCAAGCGCCAGGTCATCAAGCTGCACGCCAAGCGGAAAGCCGAGGCGATGGTATGAGCCTCGTTCTCGACCACGATCGCGCCGGCGGCTACTGGGGCGCCGTCTACGTCTTCACCGCCATCAAGGGCCTGCAGGTGGTCATCGACGGCCCAGTGGGCTGCGAGAACCTGCCGGTCACCAGCGTGCTGCATTACACCGACGCGCTGCCGCCGCACGAGCTGCCCATCGTCGTCACCGGCCTGGCCGAGGAGCAGCTGGGCCGCGAGGGCACCGAAGGCGCGATGAGGCGGGCGCACGCCACGCTCGACCCCGACCTGCCCAGCGTGGTGGTCACCGGCAGCATCGCCGAGATGATCGGCGGCGGCGTCACGCCCGAGGGCACCGCGCTGCAGCGCTTCCTGCCGCGCACCATCGACGAGGACCAGTGGCAGTGCGCCAACCGCGCGATGTTCTGGCTGTGGGCGCAGTACGGCCTGCGCCACATCCCGGCGCGCAAGCCGATGGCCGAACGCGCGGCGGGAACCAAGCCGCGCGTCAACATCATCGGCCCCTGCTACGGCAGCTTCAACCTGCCCAGCGATCTGCACGAGATCCGCCGCCTGGTCGAGGGCATCGGCGCCGAGATCAACCTGGTGTTTCCGCTCGGCAGCCACCTGGCCGAAGTGCAGCAGCTGGCTGATGCCGACGTCAACATCAACCTGTACCGCGAGTACGGGACGATGCTGTGCGATGCCCTGGAGCGGCCCTGGTTGCAGGCGCCGATCGGGCTGCACAGCACCACCAAGTTCCTGCGCAGCCTGGGCAACCTGCTGGGGCTGGATCCCGAGCCTTTCATCGAGCGCGAGAAGCACACCACGGTCAAGCCCCTGTGGGATTTGTGGCGCTCGGTGACGCAGGATTTTTTCGGCACCGCCAGCTTCGCGGTGGTGGCCGGAGAAACCTACACCCGCGGCCTGCGGCACTACCTGGAAGACGAACTCGGCCTGCCCTGCCAGTTCGCCGTGCCGCGCCTGCCCGGGGCCAAGACCGACAACGCCGCGATCCGCCAGCTCACGCGCGACAAGCCGCCGCTGGTGATGTTCGGCAGCTACAACGAACGCATGTACCTGGCCGAGTGCGGCGGTGGCCACGGCCCGAAGCCCAGCTACATCCCGGCCTCGTTTCCCGGCGCGATCATCCGCCGCGCCACGGGCACGCCCTTCATGGGTTATGCCGGCGCCACCTACGTGCTGCAGGAGTACTGCAACGCGCTGTTCGACGCGCTGTTCCACGTGCTGCCGCTGGGCACCGACCTCGACCGCGCCGAGGCCACGCCCTCGCGCCTGGACGACGCCACCAACAGCCCCTGGGACGACGACGCGCAGCGCCTGCTCGACGAACTGGTCAGCGCCCAGCCGGTGCTGGTGCAGATCTCGGCGGCCAAGCGCCTGCGCGACCGCGCCGAAGCCGATGCCCGATCGGCCGGCGAAGAACGCATCACCGCCGAGCGCGTGGCCCATGCGCGCGCCGCGCTCAGTTCGGGAGCCACGGCATGACCGCCGCGCTCTGCCCCCATGTCCTGGCGCGCCTCACCGCGGGCCGGGCCAACCCAACCGCGCGGGTGCAGCGCGGTAAAGGTAACCCGTCGCATCCTGGCCGGTCGGCCGGGAGGGGCCGGGTGTCCGACGGCGGCCGCAAGGCCAACCAAGGCCGCGAGGCCCATTGAAAAAGGAACCACGTTATGGCAAACGACCGACAAGGCTCGCTGTCCGGGTTGACCGAGCAGGAAGCACGGGAGTTTCACGGCATGTTCGTGAGCAGCTTCATCGGCTTCACCGTGATCGCAATCGTCGCTCACGTGCTGGTGTGGAACTGGCGCTCGTGGCTGTAAGCCGCTAGCCCTGTTCGTTACCCGCTCAACAAGGAGCAAACCATGGCAGCTTCAACACTCAAGCCCCATTCAACACCTGCCGTCGACGGTGCGCTGTCGCCGGTGGTGTTCTGTGTCGGTTTCGCCGTGTTTCTGGTGATCGCCCTCGTCGCCCAGATGCTGACCATGCGCTGGCGGACCTGGTTGCCAGGCGCCGAGGGAGAGAGGTCGTTGATCGGCGGCGTCAAGTCGGCGGTCTACACCTTCATGTCCTACATCCCCTGAAGGAGGTATCCACCATGTGGAGACTTTGGTTGTTGTTCGATCCGCGAAGGATCCTGGTTGCGCTCGGCACGTTCCTGTTCGGCCTGGCCATCCTCATCCACTTCATCCTGCTCAGCACCGACAAGTTCAACTGGCTCGATGGCGCGAAGAAGCCCAAGACGGCCGCCGTGCAGATGGAACCGCTGCATCCCAGGGCCTGACGGCCCCGGTGGCAGGGCATCCTGCACCACCGCAATCGGCCAGTCCCTCGCGGGCCGGCTGGTTGCCACGAATTCGCAAGACCGGTCGTCACCATGCCCACGGGGTGGTGAGACCTGACCAACCGGGAGCCGGCGATGGCCATGCTCAGCTTTGAAAAGAAGTACCGCGTGCGCGGCGGCACCCTGCTCGGGGGCGACCTGTTCGACTTCTGGGTCGGGCCGTTCTACGTCGGGTTCTTCGGCGTCACCAGCGGATTCTTCGCGATCCTGGGCACGCTGCTGATCATCTGGGGCGCGGCGATGGGGCCCACCTGGAACCTCTGGCAGATCAACATCGCGCCGCCCGACCTGAGCTGGGGGCTGCGCCTGGCGCCGATGGCCGAGGGCGGGCTGTGGCAGATCGTCTCGATCTGCGCGCTGGGCGCCTTCGTCTCGTGGGCGCTGCGCGAGGTCGAGATCTGCCGCAAGCTGGGCATGGGCCTGCACGTGCCCATCGCCTTCGGCTTCGCGATCCTGGCCTACTTCACGCTGGTGTTCATCCGCCCGCTGCTGCTGGGCGCCTGGGGCCACGGCTTTCCGTACGGGATCATGAGCCACCTCGACTGGGTCTCGAACACCGGCTACCAGTACCTGCATTTCCACTACAACCCGGCGCACATGGTGGCGATCAGCTTCTTCTTCGCCACCGCCTTCGCGCTGTCGCTGCACGGCGGCCTGATCCTGGCGATGACCAACCCGGCCACCGGCGAGCCGGTGAAGACGCCCGAACACGAGAACACCTTCTTCCGCGACACCATCGGCTACTCGATCGGCTCGCTGGGCATCCACCGGCTGGGCCTCTTCCTGGCGCTGTCGGCCGCGTTCTGGAGCGCCGTGTGCATCGTCATCAGCGGCCCGTTCTGGACCCGGGGCTGGCCCGAGTGGTGGGGCTGGTGGCTCAGCCTTCCGGTATGGAGGTAACCCCCCGAAGCGCCTGCGGCGCTCCCCCCAAGGGGGGCGGCCCCAGCAGACCGGCGAAGCCGGATCTGCGGCGCCCGCTGGGTTGAGACCGCTGCGTATTTCAAGCGTTAGGAGCCTAAAGTATGGCTGAGTATCAGAACATCTTCACCCGGGTGCAGGTGCATGCGCCGTCCTACCCCGGCGTGCCCTTGCCGTACCGGGGCGAGAACGAGCAGCGCGCCGGCGGGCCCATCCACCTGCACCTCCTGGGGCGCATCGGCGATGCGCAGCTTGGGCCGATCTACCTCGGCTGGCTGGGCGTGGTCTCGCTGATCTGCGGCTTCATCGCCTTCGAGATCATCGGCCTGAACATGCTGGCCCAGGTGAACTGGGACCCGATCCAGTTCGTGCGCCAGCTGTTCTGGCTGGGGCTGGAGCCGCCGCCACCCGAGTACGGCCTCAAGATACCGCCACTGGCCAAGGGCGGCTGGTGGTTGATGGCGGGCTTCTTCCTCACGCTGTCCATCCTGCTGTGGTGGGTGCGCATGTACCGCCGCGCCCGCGCGCTGGGCATCGGCACGCACGTGCCCTGGGCCTTCGCCGCGGCGATCTGGCTGTACCTGGTGCTGGGCTTCATCCGCCCGGTGATGCTGGGGCAGTGGAGCGAGGCGGTGCCCTTCGGCATCTTTCCGCACCTGGACTGGACGGCCGCGTTCTCGCTGCGTTACGGCAACCTGTTCTACAACCCGTTCCACATGCTGTCGATCGCCTTCCTGTACGGCTCGGCGCTGCTGTTCGCGATGCACGGTGCCACCATCCTGGCGGTCAGCCGCTTCGGTGGCGAACGCGAGATCGAGCAGATCTACGATCGCGGCACCGCCAGCGAGCGCGCAGCGCTGTTCTGGCGCTGGACCATGGGCTTCAACGCCACGATGGAGTCGATCCACCGCTGGGCCTGGTGGTTCGCCGTGCTCACGCCGCTGACCGGCGGCATCGGCATCCTGCTGACCGGCACCGTGGTCGACAACTGGTACCTCTGGGCGGTGCAGCACGGCGTGGCGCCGGCCTACCCGGCCGTCTACCCCGCCGGCGCTGATCCATCGCTGCTGCAGAAATGAGTTCCCCCCCGCAGCGCCTTCGGCGCTCCCCCCAGGGGGGCGACCCCAGCGGCCCGGCGGAGCCGGCTCCGCGGCGTCCGCTTGCGGGCGACGGTGCAGTGCACACACACAACGCCAAGAGGTGATCCGCATGAAGCGTTTCCACACCGCCCTGCTGGCCACCCTGCTGGCCCCGCTGCTGCTTGCCGGCTGCGAGCGCCCGCCGATGGACAGCACCCAGACCGGCTTTCGCGGCACCGCGATGGGCGCGGTGCAGAACCCGCGCATCGTCGGCCCGGTCGACGCCGCGCAGAAGCTGCCCGATCCGGTGCCGGCCATCCCCTCGCCGCCGGGCAGCCCGCTGGCCAAGGACAGCTTCAAGAACGTGCAGGTGCTGGGCGACCTGCCGGCCGGCGAGTTCACCCGCACGATGCTGGCGATCACCGCCTGGGTGGCGCCCAAGGAAGGCTGCGCCTACTGCCACAAGGCCGGCGACGACCTCTCCGCCGACACGCTCTACACCAAGGTGGTGGCGCGCAAGATGATCGCGATGACGCGCCACATCAACACCGACTGGAAGCAGCACGTGGCGGCCAGCGGGGACGGCGGGGCTGGTGGCGTCACCTGCTACACCTGCCACCGCGGCCAGCCGGTGCCGGCCAGGATCTGGTTCACCGAGCCGGCGCCGCGGCAGACCGGCGGCAGCACCGCCGATTCGAACGGCCAGAACCGGCCGGCCATGGCCGCGGGGCTCACCGCGCTGGGCATCGATCCGCTGACGCCCTACCTGCTGGGCAACCAGCGCATCCGCGCCGCCGCCACCACCGCCTTGCCCGTGAATGCACCGGTCAGCATCCAGCAGACCGAGAAGACCTTCGGCCTGATGATGCACATGAGCCAGTCGCTGGGCGTCAACTGCACCTACTGCCACAACACCCGCTCGCATGCCGAGTGGGCCGAGAGCCCGCCCACCCGCACGACCGCCTTCCACGGCATCAACATGGCGCGCGACCTGAACGTGGCCTACATGCTGCCGCTGACCCAGGTCTTCCCGCCCAGCCGGCTGGGCCCCACCGGTGACGTGGCCAAGGTCAGCTGCGCCACCTGCCACCAGGGCCAGTTCAAGCCGCTGAAGGGTGCGCCGCTGCTCAAGGACCACCCGGCGCTGGGGGCGCCCCTGGTGGCGGCGGCCGCCGGCGCCACCAGCGTGCCGAGCACGGCCGTGGCCCAGGTGGCCACCCAGCCCGCCGCCAAGCGCTGACACCGCCACAGCCACCGGGGAGCGTCCTCATGGACATGCGTGTGCGTCCCGCCGAGGTGCTGCTGGCGCAGCCGCGTGGCTTCTGCGCCGGCGTGGTGCGCGCCATCGACGTGGTCGAGCAGGCGCTGGACCTGTTCGGCGCGCCGGTGTTTGTGTTCCACGAGATCGTGCACAACGGCCATGTGGTGCAGGCGCTGCGCTGCCGCGGCGCGGTGTTCGTCGACCGCATCGATCAGATCCCCGAAGGCGCGGTCACCATCTTCAGTGCCCACGGCGTGGCCCACAGCGTGGTGGCCGAGGCGCGTGCGCGCCGCTTGCGGGTGATCGACGCCACCTGCCCGCTGGTGGCCAAGGTGCACCTGCAGGCGCAGCGTTATGCGCAGGCCGGCCGCACCGTGCTGATGATCGGCCACCCGGGCCACGACGAGGTGGTGGGCACGCTGGGCGCGATCGACGGTCCGGCCTTCGTCGTGCCCTCGGTGGCGGCGGCCGAGCAACTCGGCCTGCCCGGCCACACGCCGCTGGCCTACGTCACCCAGACCACGCTGAGCGTGGACGACACGCGCGACATCATCGCGGTGCTGCAGCGCCGCTACCCCGGCATCGAAGGCCCGGCGCTGGCCGACATCTGCTACGCCACGCAGAACCGGCAGACCGCCGTGCGCTTCCTGGCGCGCCAGGCCGACCGGGTGCTGGTGGTGGGCGCGCGCAACAGCAGCAACTCGTGCCGGCTGCGCGAGGTGGCCGAGCAACAGGGCGTGCCGGCCTGGCTGGTGGAGGACGCCGACCAGATCGAGCCCGCGTGGCTGATCGGCGCGCGCTGCATCGGCGTGACCGCGGGCGCCAGCACGCCCGAGTCGCTGGTGCAGGGGGTCTGCGACCGGCTGCGTGAACTGGGTGCGCGCGGCGTGCGGCAATTGCCCGGCAAGCCCGAGAGCGTGAGCTTCCGCCTGCCGTCCGGCCTGGACTCGGCGCGGGCCCGGGTGGCCGTTGCCAGCCTGCCGGATTGAGGTCCACCCGCACCGACCCTTGCGATGAACCCCTTCAGCAAGAAGCTGATGCGCAGCTGGGCCCAGGCGGGCCCGCGCTTCCTGCCGTTTGCCGACGCCGCCACGCCCGACCTGCCCCTGAGCCGATTGCTGCGGCTGTCGCTGTTCCAGGTGTCGGTGGGCATGGCGCTGGTGCTGCTGGTGGGCACGCTCAACCGGGTGATGATCGTCGAGCTGCAGGTCCCCGCCTCGCTGGTGGCGGTGATGATCTCGCTGCCGGTGTTGTTTGCGCCGTTCCGCGCGCTGATCGGCTTCAAGTCCGACACCCACCGTTCGGCGCTGGGCTGGCGCCGCGTGCCCTTCATCTGGAAGGGCACGATGATCCAGTTCGGCGGGCTGGCGATCATGCCGTTTGCGCTGCTGGTGCTGTCGGGCGGGGGCCATGCCAGCGAATGGCCGTCGTGGATCGGCCAGGCCGGCGCCGGGCTGGCCTTCCTGCTGGTGGGCGCCGGCCTGCACATCACCCAGACCGCCGGCCTGGCCCTGGCCACCGACCTGGCACCGGTCGAATCGCAGCCGCGCGTGGTGGGCCTGATGTACGTGATGCTGCTGGCGGGCACCATCGTCAGCGCGCTGGTCTTCGGCGCGATGCTCCAGGACTTCACGCCCGGGCGCCTGATCGAGGTGATCCAGGGCTCGGCCGTGGCCACCATCGCGCTGAACCTGCTGGCGCTGTGGAAGCAGGAGACGCGCCGCCCGCAACGCGGCGTGCAGGCGGCCGCGCCGGCGCCGAGCTTTCGCGAGAGCTGGGGCAGCTTCGCCAACGGCGACCACGCGCTGCGGCGGCTGGCGGCCGTCGGCCTGGGCACCATGGCCTTCAGCATGCAGGACGTGCTGCTCGAACCCTATGGCGGCCAGGTGCTGCACCTGACGGTGAGTGCCACCACCACGCTGACGGCCACACTGGCGCTGGGCGGGCTGCTGGGCTTCTGGCTGGCGTCGCGCGTGCTGGGCAAGGGGGCGGACGCGTTTCGCATCGCCAGCCACGGTGCGCTGGTCGGCATCGCGGCGTTTGCCGCGGTGATCGCGGCGGCGTCGGTGCAGTCGCCGCTGCTGTTTGGTGCCGGGGTGCTGCTGATCGGCTTCGGCGGCGGGCTGTTCGGCCACGGCACGCTCACCGCGACGATGAACCTGGCGCCCAAGGAGCAGGCCGGCCTGGCGCTGGGCGCCTGGGGCGCCGTGCAGGCCACCTCGGCCGGCGTGGCGGTGGCGCTGGGCGGCATCGGACGGGACCTGGTGTCGGCGCTGGCCGAGCGCAACCTGCTGCTGGCCGCGTGGAACGGCCCGGCCACCGGCTACATCGCCGTCTACGCGCTCGAGCTGCTGCTGCTG
>JAURXG010000107.1 GCA_030654555.1 Aquabacterium sp. | reverse complement strand
AGGGCGGCCTTGGCCATGGCAGGAAAACTGTAGGCGGAAATATCGTGCGCGATGCGGAAGCTGTCGCGCGACAGGCCGTCGAGGAAGTCGCCGGCGATCGCCTCGCGCGGCGCGAAGGCGATGGCGTGCACGAAGCCGTCGAACTGGTCCCAGTGCTGGCCCAGGTCGGCAAACAGCCGGTCGATCTGGGCGTCTTCGCTGACATCGCAGTCGAACACCAGCTTGGAGCCGAACTCGGCCGCGAATTCGGTGATGCGGTCCTTGAAGCGCTCGCCCTGGTAGCTGAAGGCCAGCTCGGCGCCCTCGCGGTGGCAGGCCCGGGCGATGCCGTAGGCGATGGAGCGGTTGTTGAGTACGCCCGTGATCAGCAGGCGCTTGCCGGCGAGAAAACCCATGGGTGGTCGGTCCTGTGGTTGACGGGTGTGACTGGCCCCGTATCAAGCCTTGGATTCTCGCATGCTGGGCCGAGAACTACACCCGGCGTGATACCCAGCCCTTGCCGGCATGGCACTTGCTGGCTATAATCCGACTTTCGCTGTAGAGCAAAGTGGGCGGACTTTCCAGCCCATTTTTTTTGCTTGAACGGATATTCGAAGTGCAGGCCCGGCAGTTGGGGCCTGTGCAGGCTTGATTTGATCGCAGGGTTGGCCGGACAGGATGCAGGGCAAGATGGGTTGGCAAGACGCGCTGGAGCGCACCGTCACCGGGTTGGGATACGACCTGGTGGACGTCGAGCGATCGGCGGGTGGATTGCTGCGCGTCACGATCGATCGCCTGCCCGGCCACGCCTACAGCACGGGCCCGGGTGAGGCCGTGCTGGTCGAGGACTGCGAGATCGTCACCCGTCAGCTGCAGTATGTGCTGGAAGTCGAGGCGGTGGATTACAACCGGCTCGAGGTGTCGTCGCCGGGGCTGGATCGGCCGCTGAAGAAGCTGGCCGACTGGCAGCGATTCGTCGGTTCGGACGTCGAGGTCACCCTGCGTGAGCCGTTCCAGAATCGCCGCAAATGGCGTGGCGTGCTGGAGGCCGGCGGCAGCGATGCCGCCTGGCGCCTGGTGCTGCCGCTGGACAAGCCGGTGTCGCGCACCGCGTTGAAGCGCGCCGCCAAGGCGGTGGCCGCCGGCGAGTTGGATGCGATGCCTGCGCAGCAGGTGCTGGATTTTTTGCTGGATGAAGTGCGTGAGGCCCGCTTGGTGCCTGTGGTGGATTTCAAGGGCCGTCGTGGCCTCGCCCAGGACGACGAGAGCGGACTCGAAGCCGAGAAGATAGACGGAGGTCAGGACTGATGAACCGCGAAATGTTGATGCTGGTCGATGCCATCTCGCGCGAGAAGAGCGTGGAGCGCGATGTCGTGTTCGGGGCGGTCGAAGCCGCCCTGGCCCAGGCCACCAAGAAGCTCAACGGTGGCGAGGTCGACATCCGTGTGGCGGTGGACCGCGACACCGGCGACTACGAGACCTTCCGCCGCTGGCTGGTGGTGCCCGACGAGGCCGGCCTGCAGAACCCCGACGCCGAAGAGATGCTCTCGGACGCGCTCGATCGCATCGCCGACATCGAGGTGGGCGACTTCATCGAAGAGCCGATCCCGTCGGTGCCGATCGGCCGCATCGGCGCGATGGCCGCCAAGCAGGTGATCCTGCAGAAGATCCGCGACGCCGAGCGCGAGACCCTGCTCAACGATTTCCTGTCGCGCGGCGACAAGGTCTTCGTCGGCACCGTCAAGCGGCTGGACAAGGGCGACATCATCGTCGAGAGCGGGCGCGTCGAAGGCCGGCTCAAGCGCAGCGAGATGATCCCCAAGGAAAACCTGCGCACCGGCGACCGGGTGCGGGCCTACATCGCCGGCATCGACACCGCCGCGCGCGGCCCGCAGATCATGCTGTCGCGCTCGGCGCCGGGCTTCATGATGGAGCTGTTCGCGCAGGAAGTGCCCGAGATGGAGCAGGGCCTGCTCGAGATCAAGAGCTGCGCCCGCGACGCGGGGAGCCGCGCCAAGATCGCCGTGGTCTCGCACGACAAGCGGGTCGATCCGATCGGCACCTGTGTCGGGGTGCGCGGCTCGCGCGTCAACGCGGTCACCAACGAGCTGGCCGGCGAGCGTGTCGACATCGTGCTGTGGTCCGAGGACCCGGCGCAGTTCGTCATCGGCGCGCTGGCCCCGGCCAACGTGCAGTCGATCGTGGTCGACGAAGAGAAGCACGCGATGGACGTGGTGGTCGACGAGGAAAACCTCGCCATCGCCATCGGCCGTGGCGGCCAGAACGTGCGGCTCGCCTCCGAGCTGACCGGCTGGCGCATCAACATCATGACGGCCGAGGAGTCGCAGGCCAAGCAGGCGATCGAGAGTGATTCGATCCGCAAGCTGTTCGTCGACAAGCTCGACGTCGACGAAGAAGTGGCCGACATCCTGATCGCCGAGGGTTTCTCCAGCCTGGAAGAGGTGGCCTACGTGCCGCTGCAGGAAATGCTGGACATGGAAGCCTTCGACGAGGACACCGTCACCGAGCTGCGCACCCGTGCCAAGGACGCGCTGCTGACGATGGAGATCGCCCGCGAGGAGAGCGTCGAGGAGGTGTCGCAAGACCTGCGCGACCTCGAGTTCGAAGGCAAGGGCCTGACGCCCGAGCTGATCGGCAAGCTGGCCGACGGCGGCGTGCACAGCCGCGACGACCTGGCCGATCTGGCCGTCGATGAACTCATCGAGATGACCGCCATCGACGAAGCGGCCGCCAAGTCCCTGATCATGAAGGCGCGGGAGCACTGGTTCACGGCCTGACAAGGCCGACAACCAAGCTTGCCACACAACAACGCCCCCGCACCGCACCGAAGATTCGCAAGGAAATCCACCCATGGCCGTGACGACCGTCGCCCAGTTCGCAGCCGAGCTCAACCGTCCTGCAGGGACGCTGCTCGAGCAGCTGCAGTCTGCCGGTGTCGCGAAGAAGTCGCTCGACGACGCGCTGACCGAGGCCGACAAGGAACGTCTGTTGGAGCACCTGCGCAAGTCGCATGGCACCGACAGCGCCGACCGCAAGAAGATCACGCTGACGCGCAAGACGACCAGCGAGATCCGCCAGGCCGATGCCTCCGGCAAAGCCCGCACGATCCCGGTGGAAGTGCGCAAGAAGCGCACCTTCGTCAAGCGCGACGACGCGCCGGCCGGTGCCGAAGAGGCGCCCGCTCCGGTCGTCGACGAGGCTGAACTGCAGCGTCGCGAGGACGAGGCCAACGCCCAGGCCGAGTTGCTGCGCCGCCAGGAAGAAGAGATGGCCGAGCAGGCGCGCCTGCGCGCCGAACGCGAGCAGCAGGAACGCGAAGCGGCCCAGGCTGCCGCCAAGGCCGAAGCCGAGGCGCGCGTGATCGCCGAAGCCGCCGCTGCCCGCGAGGCCGCTCAGACGGCCGCCCGCGCCGCCGCCGCCGCGATCGAGAAGGCTGCCAACAGCCCGGCGCCGTCGGCCAAGCGGGCCGGCAAGGCCGGTGCACCCGTGCCCGCTCCTGAAGCGCCGGCACCGGCTCCCGTGGCCGCGCCGGTGGCCGAGGCGCCCGTGGCACCGGCCCCGGTGGCCGAAGTGCCTGCCGCCGCCCCCGTGGTCGAGCCGCCCAAGTCGGGCATCCGCATCGTCAAGGCCGGTGAAGCCGAGGCCGCCGAGAAGGCCGCGCTGGAAGCCGTGGCCAAGCGCCGCCGTGCCGCCGAGTCCGAGGCCGCCGCCATCCGCGCGATGATGAGCAAGCCCAAGGGCGTGCAGACGGCCAAGAAGCCCGAGGAGCCGCCCAAGCCAGCCATCGGCAAGGAAGCGATTTCCGGCACCATCCACAAGCCCAAGGCCGTGCCGGGTGCGCCGGGCGCCACCACCACGGCGGCCAAGCCGGGCGACAAGAAATCGGTCAAGAGCGAGAAGCTGTCGTCGAGCTGGGCCGATGACGCCGCCAAGAAGCGCGCGCTGGCCGGCAAGGGCCGCAGCGATGGCGGCGGCGCCAACCGGCCGGGCTGGCGCGCACCGCGCGGCGGTCGCCGGGGCGAGCGCGACCAGGGGCAGAGCAACTTCCAGGCCCCCACCGAGATGGTGATCCAGGACGTGCACATTCCCGAGACCATCAGCGTGGCCGATCTGGCGCACAAGATGAGCGTCAAGGCCGCCGAGGTGATCAAGCAGCTGATGAAGCTGGGCCAGATGGTCACGATCAACCAGCAGCTCGACCAGGAGACGGCGATGATCGTCGTCGAGGAGATGGGCCACAAGGCCTTCGCCGCCAAGCTGGACGACCCGGACGCCTTCCTCGAGGAAGAGCACAGCGCCACCGAGGGCGAGGACCTGCCGCGTGCGCCGGTCGTCACCATCATGGGCCACGTCGACCACGGCAAGACCTCGCTGCTGGACTACATCCGCCGCACCCGCGTCGCCGCGGGCGAGGCCGGTGGCATCACCCAGCACATCGGGGCCTACCACGTGGAAACCCCGCGCGGCATGATCACCTTCCTCGACACCCCGGGTCACGCGGCCTTCACGGCGATGCGGGCGCGCGGCGCCACCGCCACCGACCTGGTGATCCTGGTCGTGGCGGCCGACGACGGCGTGATGCCGCAGACCAAGGAAGCCATCGCCCACGCCAAGGCGGCCAAGGTGCCGTTGATCGTGGCGATGAACAAGATCGACAAGCCGGGTGCCAACCTCGAGCGCCTGAAGGGCGAGCTGGTGGCCGAGTCGGTGGTGCCGGAAGACTTTGGTGGCGACGTGCCGTTCGTGCCCGTCTCGGCCAAGACCGGCGAGGGCATCGACAGCCTGCTCGAGCAGGTGCTGCTGCAGGCCGAAGTGCTGGAGCTGAAGGCACCGAAGGAAGCGCTGGCCAAGGGCTTGGTGATCGAAGCCAAGCTCGACAAGGGCCGCGGCCCGGTGGCCACGGTGCTGGTGCAGAGCGGCACGCTCAAGCGCGGCGACGTGGTGCTGGCGGGCTCCAGCTACGGCCGCGTGCGGGCCATGCTCGACGAGGACGGCAAGTCGTGCCAAGAAGCCGGCCCGTCCATTCCCGTCGAGATCCAGGGCCTGACCGAGGTGCCGCAGGCCGGCGACGAGTTCATGGTGCTGACCGACGAGCGCCGTGCCCGTGAGATCGCCACCTTCCGCCAGGGCAAGTACCGCGAAGTGACGCTGAACCGCCGCCAGGCCGCCAAGCTCGAGAACATCTTCGAGAACGTGGGCGAGGGCGCGGCACAGACGCTGGCGCTGATCATCAAGGCCGACGTGCAGGGCTCGCAAGAGGCGCTGGGCCAGTCGCTGGTCAAGCTCAGCACGCCCGAGGTCAAGGTGCAGATCGTGCACGCCGCTGTCGGTGGCATCACCGAGAGCGACGTCAACCTGGCCATCGCCTCGAAGGCGGTCATCATCGGCTTCAACGTGCGCGCCGATTCCAACGCCCGCAAGCTGGCCGAGGGCAACGGTGTCGACCTGCGCTACTACAACATCATCTACGACGCGGTCGACGAGGTGAAGGCGGCGATGACCGGCATGCTGGCTCCCGAGCAGCGCGAAGAGGTCATCGGCTCGGCCGAGATCCGCACGGTGTTCGTGGCCAGCAAGATCGGCACGGTGGCCGGTTGCATGGTCACCTCGGGTGTGGCGCGGCGCAACGCCAAGTTCCGCCTGCTGCGCGAGAACGTGGTGATCTACACCGGCGAGGTCGACTCGGTCAAACGCATGAAGGACGATGTGCGCGAAGTGGCCGAAGGCTTCGAGTGCGGCATCAAGCTGAAGAACTACAACGACATCGCCGAGGGCGACCAGCTGGAGTTCTTCGAGGTCAAGGAAGTCGCACGAACGCTGTAAGGCGGATTTGCTCCTGACTGCAAACCCCGCCGCTGAAAAGTCGGCGGGGTTTGTGCTTATGGACAGCCCAAGGACAACCCCATGCGCCACAAACGTGCCATTCCCAACCGCAGCCTGCGGGTGAGCGACCAGATCCAGCGTGATCTGGCCGAGCTGATCCGCGACCTGAAGGACCCCCGCATCGGCATGGTCACGATCAACAGCGTGCAGGTCACGCCCGATTACGCCCATGCCAAGGTGTATTTCTCGCTGCTGGTGGGCGACGCGGCCGAGTGCGAGGTCGGCCTCAACGAGGCCGCGGGCTTCCTGCGGAATGGACTCTTCAAACGATTGCAGATCCACACCGTGCCCACGCTGCACTTCCTGTACGACCGCACCACCGAGCGTGCGGCCGAGCTGAGCGCGCTGATCCGCGAGGCCAACGCCACGCGCGCCAAAGAGGACTGACCGCCTTGGCCCAAGCCGCGCGCCAGAAGATCACACGCCATGCGGTGCATGGTGTGCTGTTGCTCGACAAGCCGCTGGGCTGGACGAGCAACGACGCGCTGCAGAAGGCGAAGTGGCTGCTGCGCGCCGAGAAGGCCGGCCATACCGGCACGCTGGACCCGCTGGCCACCGGGCTGCTGCCGCTGTGCTTCGGCGCGGCCACCAAGTTCAGCCAGGTCAGCCTGGACGCCGACAAGGCCTACCGCGCCACGCTGCGCCTGGGCCAACGCATGAGCACCGGCGACCTGGAAGGTGAACTGGTCGAGGAACGTCCGGTCGAGGTCGACCGCGCGAAGCTAGACGCCGCGATCGCGTTG
>JAURXG010000102.1 GCA_030654555.1 Aquabacterium sp. | reverse complement strand
GATGCCCTGCGCCTCGGCCCGGCGGCGTGCCACCGGGCTGACCCGCTGGCGCCCGGCGGCCGGTGCCGCCACGGTGGGGGCCGCGGCGGTGGGGGCCGCGGCGGTGAGGCTCACCGGCGTTGCCGGCGCCACCTCGCCCGGGGCCAGCAGCCAGGCCATCACCGTGCCCACCGGGATCTTCTCGCCGGGCTGGGTGATCAATTCATGCACCGTGCCCTCGACCCAGCTCTCCACATCGACCGCCGCCTTGCTGGTGTCGACGATGGCCAGCACGTCGCCCTTGTGCACCGCCTGGCCAGGCGCCACCTTCCACGCCACCAGCGTGCCGTCGTCCATGTCGGCACCCAGCGAGGGCAGCTTGAACGGGGTCACGCCGCGCGCCCCATCAGCTGGCGCGCAGACGCCACGATGCCGTGCACCTGCGGCAGCGCCGCGTCCTCCAGGTGCTTGGCGTAGGGGATCGGCACCTCGGCGCTGCACAGACGCGCCGGCGGCGCATCGAGGTCGAAGAACACCTGTTCGGTCAGGCTGGCGGCGATCTCGGCCGACAGCCCGCCGGTGCGCCAGCCTTCGTCGACGATCAGCGCGCGGTGGGTCTTGCGCACCGACGCGGCGATGGTCGGCAGGTCGAGCGGGCGCAGCACGCGCAGGTCGACCACCTCGGCACTGATGCCTTCGCCAGCCAACACCTCGGCAGCCTCCAGCGCCTTGGGCAGGCTGCCGCCGTAGGTGATCAGGCTCAGGTCGGTGCCCGCGCGCCGCACGGCCGCATGCGCGATGTCGGCGCTCCAGGGCTGCGGCAGTTCGGCTTCCAGGTTGAACAGCTGCGCATGCTCGAAGATCACCACCGGATCGGGGTCCTGCAGCGCCGGCCACAGCATGCCGCGCGCATCCTCCACCGTGGCCGGGGCCAGCACGCGGATGCCGGGAATGTGGGCGTACCAGCCCTCCAGGCTGTGCGAATGCTGGGCCGCCAGCTGCCGGCCGGCGCCGGTGGCCATGCGCACCACCAGCGGCACGCTGAACTGCCCGCCCGACATGTGGCGGTACAGCGCCGCGTTGTTGACGATCTGGTCCAGCGCCAGCAGGCTGAAGTTCACCGTCATCACCTCGACGATGGGCCGCAGCCCGCCCAGCGCGGCGCCCACGCCGGCGCCCACGAAGCCCAGCTCCGACAGCGGCGTGTCACGTATGCGCTCAGGCCCGAACGCCTCGAGAAGGCCCTTGCTGAAGGCATAACTGCCGCCGTAGCGGCCCACGTCCTCGCCCATCAGGAACACCCGCTCGTCGCGCTGCAACGCCTCGTGCATCGCGTCGTGCACGGCCTGGCGGTAGCTGATCTTCACGACGCCACCTCCGCGGCCGGCGTCAGGACGTCGCGGGTCAGGTCCTCGGCCGGCTCCCAGGTGCCGGCCTCGGCAAATGCGACCGCGTGTTGCACCTCGTCCTGGGCCTCGGCATCGAGCGCGAGGAACTGCTCCTCGGTCAGCAGCCCCTGGGCCTTCAGACGTGCCGAGTAGGTGTGGATCGGCCCGCGCTGCTTCCAGGCCTCCACCTCGGCCTTGTCGCGGTACAACTCGGGGTCGAACATCGAGTGCGCGCGGAAGCGGTAGGTCTGGAACTCGATGAACATCGGCAACCCCTGATGGCGCACGAGGCCCGCGGCGTGTTGCATCGCCTGATGCACCGCCACCACGTCCATGCCGTCCACACGCTCGGTGGCGATGCGGTAGGCCGCGGCCTTGGCGCACAGGTCGGTCTGCGACTGCGAGCGTTGCAGCGCCGTGCCCATCGCGTAGCGGTTGTTCTCGCAGCAGAACAGCACCGGCAACTGCCACAGCGCGGCCAGGTTCAGGGCCTCGTGGAAGGCGCCTTCGGCCACCGCGCCCTCGCCAAAGAAGCAGGCGGTGACGCAAGGTTGCCCCTGCAGCCGGGTGGCCAGCGCCAACCCCACGGCCAGCGGCAGCGCGCCGGCGACGATGGCGTTGCCGCCATAAAAATGGCTCGCGGCGTCGAACAGGTGCATCGAGCCGCCGCGCCCGCGCGAGCAGCCTTCGCGCTTGCCGTACATCTCGGCCATGATGGCGTTCATGCTGACGCCGCGCAGCAGCGCATGGCCATGCTCGCGGTAGGTGGCCAGCACCTTGTCCTCGGGGCGCAGCACGCGCAACGCGCCGGCGGCCACCGCCTCCTCGCCGATGTACAGGTGAAGGAAGCCACGGATCTTGCCCTCGCCATACAGCTCGGCGCATCGCTCCTCCATGCGGCGGATGCGCAGCATGTCGAGCAGCAGGCCGATGGCCAGCGTTCGATCGAAAGGCACCGCGCCGGTTGGCGGATTGGGCACCCGCTCGGGTGCGGTGGCGTCGTGGTTCATGTGTCGGCCTCCAGGGTCGAGGTGTCGCCCTCGGGCAGGCCGAGTTCACGCGCCTTCAGCAGCCGACGCATGATCTTGCCGCTGCGCGTGCGCGGCAGGCTGGGCACGAAGGCGATCTCCTTCGGCGCCACCGCCGCGCCCAGCCGCATGCGCGCATGGCCCAGCAACTCGCGCCGCAGCGCTTCGCCTTCCTCGAAGCCCGGCTTCAGCGACACGAAGGCCTTGACCACCTCGCCCACCGTGGCGTCGGGCTTGCCGATCACACCGGCCTCGGCCACCGCCGGGTGTTCGAGCAGCGCGTTCTCCACCTCGAACGGGCCGATCAGGTGGCCGGCCGACTTGATCACGTCGTCGCTGCGACCGACGAACCAGAAGTAGCCGTCGGCGTCCAAGCGCGCCAGGTCGCCGGTCAGGTACAGGTCGCCGTCGAAGCACTTTCGGTAACGTTCGTCCTGGCCCAGGTAGCCGCGGAACAGCGCCGGCCAGCGGCCGCGCAACGCCAGTTCACCCACCGCGTCGGGCTGCGTGATCGGCTCGACCGGCTGGCCCGGCAGGTGGCGCACGATCAGCGCGTCCACCCCCGGCAGCGGCCGCCCCATCGAGCCGGGCTTGATGTCGAGTGCCGGCAGGTTGGCGATCATGATGCCGCCGGTCTCGGTCTGCCACCAGTTGTCGTGGATGGGCAGGCCCAGCACCTCCTGGCCCCACCACACGGCCTCGGGGTTCAGCGGCTCGCCGACGCTGGCGACGAAGCGCAGCCGGGGGAAGTGGTACTGGTGGCGCAACTCGGGGCCGGCCTTCATCAGCATGCGGATCGCCGTGGGCGCCGTGTACCAGACGCTGACCTGCTGCGCTTGCAGGATGCCGTACCAGCGCTGGGCGTCGAAGTCGGCCTCGTCGACGATGCTGGTCACGCCGTGCAGCAGCGGCGCCAGGATGCCGTAGGACATGCCGGTGACCCAGCCCGGGTCGGCCGTGCACCAGAAGATGTCGCCGGCATGCAGGTCGAGCGCGTGGCGGCCGGTGGCGTAGTGCGTCAGCGCCGCCTCGTGCACATGCACGGCGCCCTTGGGCGTGCCGGTGGTGCCGCTGGTGAAGTGCAGCAGCGCCGGGTCTTGCGGCCCGGTGGGCGCGGCCTCGAACGCATCGCTGGCCTCGCGCATCAGCTGCGCCAGGTCCAGCGTGCCCGGTGGAAGGGACGGCAGCGGCGCGCCATCGCCCCGGCCCTCGTCCTCCCGCACCACCAGCACATGCTGCAGCGAAGGCAAACTCTCTCGCAAGGCCGCCAGCTTGCGCTGGTACAGCGTGGCGGTGGTCACCATCACCTTGCAGCCGCCGATGCGCACGCGCGTGGCCACCGGCTCGGGGCCGAAGGCCGAGAACAGCGTCGACACCACGCTGCCGTGCTTCAGGCCGCCGAGCACCGCCACGTACAGCGCGGGGATGCGTCCGGCCAGCACGAACAGCCGGTCGCCCTGCACCACGCCCAGCGTGCGCAGCACGTTGGCAAAGCGGTTGCACTGCCGCGCCAGCTCGGCAAACGACAGATCGTGCGGAGCGCCCTCTCGCGGCAGGAAACGAAACGCGGTGCGCTGGCCAGCCGCGCCCAGCGCGTGCCGGTCGACCGCCAGCTGCGCGAGGTTCATGCGCTGGCCACGGCCATCGCCCAGCAACTCGCGCCGCACCGCGTCCCACGAGAACGCCGCGCAGCCCGCTGCGTAGTCGGCCAGGTGCGGCCGCACCGGCAGGTCGGCGATCCACTTGTGGATGCACGCGCTGCGTTGGGGGGCGGACGGGGGTGGGGTCATCGGCGGTGTCCTGGGGGCGACGCGGCGCAGTCCCTGCGGCGCGGGATTGCCAAGCCGAGCTTCCGGCGCCACCCGGCCGCGTTGATTGAGCGCGCGCAACGCGGGCGAGGGTCGCCGCGGCGTGCGCCGCTGCGCCGACCCAACCCGCAGCTTGCGCGCACTCAATCGCCGGCCGGGGATGTCGATCGACGATCTGCACAGCTGGCGCTGCAGCCCAGTGCCGGCCAGATCCGATCCATCCTCAAGGAGCAAGACCATGACCGAACTACGCACCTTCGACCCGTTCGCGATCGAGCCCTTCGACGACACGATCCGCGCGCTGATGCGCCCCTGGAAGCTCGACCTCGCCGAGGCGGCGCCGCGCATCAAGATCGACCTGACCGAGCAGGACGGCAGCTTCGCCGTCAAGGCCGAGATCCCCGGTGTGCGCAAGGAAGACATCGACGTGCGCGTCGATGGCAACCAGGTGACGATCAGCGCCGAGGTGAAGAGCGAGAAGGAAGAGAAGGAAGGCACCCGCGTGCTGCGCCGCGAGCGCCAGCAGGGCTATGCCAGCCGCAGCTTCACGCTGTCGTGCCCGGTCGACGAAGCCAAGGCCGACGCCAAGTACGAGAACGGCGTGCTGAACCTGACGCTGCCGAAGAAGGCCGCCACGTCGACCAAGCGCCTGGCCGTCCAGTAGCGCCACCGTCCGCCGGGGCTTGGTCAGGATCGCCTGGCCAGGCCGGCAGGCAGCCCCAGGCCGCTGAAGCTCCTGCGCAGCCCCCGCTGGAACGACGCGCCCGACCCGTGGGAGCCGCTCACCGGCACGCCGCGTGATCTTCGCAAGCTGAGCCGCACCGAAGTGCGCAACGAGACACGCGCCTTCATGCGCATGCATGGGTGGGACGCGGCCAGTGGCACCTACACCGAACGCAAGGCCAGGTGGTCCGCAGCGCGGGCGCCAAGGCCCACCGGAGTGAACACGATGACCGAGAAACTTACGGCCGGCGACCTGTGCAACCGCATCGTCGCCTTTGCCACGCGCGACATGACGGTCGAGCAGGCCGCACAACTGATGCGCGAGCACCATGTGGGCTGCCTGGTGGTGGCCGACGATGCCCCCGAGGGCCGGCTGGTGGTGGGCATGCTCACCGACCGCGACATCGTCACCGGCGCAGTGGCCTTGTCGCTCGACCCGGCGCGGCTGTCCGTCGAGAACCTGATGACGGCCGAGGTGATCACCGCCGGCGAAGGCGACTCGATGGAAGACCTGCTCACCCGCATGCGCCGCAAGGGCCTGCGGCGGTTGCCGGTGACCACGCCGCAGGGCGTGCTGGTGGGGCTGGTGACGCTGGACGACCTGCTGGCCGTGATGGCCGGGCAGCTGAAGGCCCTGGCCGCGGCGATCGAGATCGAGCAACTGCGCGAGCGCCAGCTGCGGCCGTGATGCCGTGCAGGCCCGCCTCGGCAGGCTCAGGCTGCCAGGCGGGCGCCCGACACGCTGTCACCGCGCTGGCCATTGAAGCGCCGCACGAACTGCTCCACCGCCCCATGGAACTGGCCGCGGTCGACCACATGCCGGGGCAGCGCGAGGGTGGCCAGCGCCCGCTTGCCGCTCAGCCGCTGCAGGTCGGCCAGCACCTTGTCGGCGCCGGCACCGCCGCAGGTGCAGAAGAAGGCCACGCGCCGGCAGCGATCACCGTAGCGGCCGAGGTAGCTGCGCACCGGGCTGGCGATGTTCCAGGCCCAGACCGGCGTGCCGATGATCACCAGCGAATAGTCGCCCATGGGCCGCCGCGCAGGCTGGATCCAGGGCTTGCGGTGCAGCAGCGCCTGCAGCGCCGAACGCAGGTAGCCGACCGGGCCCTGCCGTGGCTCGCGGTCCTTGATCCAGTCGAGATCGGCGTCGCACTGCAGCGCGATCGCTTCGGCCACACGCCGGGTGCGCCCCGAGCGCGAGTAGCAGACCACCAGGATGCGCTTCACCCGTCGCTCCTTCGACCGGCGCGCATCGGGCGGGCCGGGGAGGCCGTGCCGTTGAATGCACCTTGACGCGGCATGGGGGTATTCCTGTTTGGACAGCGAGGGCTGGCGAGCGAGGCTCCATGCTGGCGCCGGCAGACCACCGTCGGGCTGAGCGCACGCAATCCAGGCGCTTGATCTTGCGCAGCCCGGCGGCCAGCTTGGCACGCCGCAAAAGATCCGCAACACCTAGAATTTGAGTCAGGAGCCAGACGCCCTTGACCACCACGCCGCCCGCCTTGTCCGTTGTCGATTTCTTCGGCCTGCCGCTGGGGGCGGTGGCCGGCGCTGCGCGTGATGCCATCGTGCTGGTGGATGGTGGGCAGACCATCGTCGCCATCAACGAGGCCGCGTCGCAGATGTTCGGCTATGCGCAGTCCGCGTTGCTGGGCCAGCCGCTGTCGCGCCTGATCCCCGAGGCCCAGCGGGCGGCGCACGACGCGCAGGTGCGGGCCTTCGCCAGCTCGGGCCGGGCCGAGCGCCCGGCCTTGCGGCACGACGCGATACGGGGCCTGCGCGCGAACGGCCAGGTCTTTCCGGCCGAGGCGTCGATCTCGCGGGTCGAACTGCTGGTGGACGGCCAGACCCGCGCGTACTTCGTGGCGATGCTGCGCGACACCAGCGTCGAGACCAACCTGCGCGCCGAGGTGGCCGTGCTGTCGCAGCGCCTGCGCAC
Source organism: Aquabacterium sp. (assembly GCA_030654555.1). GTDB lineage: Bacteria > Pseudomonadota > Gammaproteobacteria > Burkholderiales > Burkholderiaceae_C > Pseudaquabacterium. The sequence continues at coordinate 2,157 of JAURXG010000102.1, read as the reverse complement.
TGTGCTCGACCTGACGCCGGTGGCCATCTGGATCGTCGACGGCGAACAGGTGGTGTATGCCAACCAGGCCACGGTCGAGCTGTTCGGGGTGCCCGACCGCAGCCACCTGATCGGCAAGCCCATCGACGCCCTGCTGAACGCCAACGCGCCCGCCTCGCTGCGCGCGCACCTGGCGCAGGCGCTGCCGGGCACCTCGCCGCCCACCATCCTGCAGGGGCACATCGTGCGGCCCGACGGCCAGGTGCGCGAGGTCGAGGTGGCCACCACCGCCCTGCCCGACCATGGCCGCACGGTGATGCAGATGGTCATCATCGACGTCACCCTGCGCCGCGATCAGGCCCGCGAGCAATCGCTGCACCGCAGCGAGCTGCGCCGGCTGGCCGCCAACGTGGTCGAGGCGCGCGAGGAAGAGCGTCGCCGCATCGCCCGCGAGCTGCACGACGAACTGGGCCAGCGCCTGACCGCGCTGAAGATGGAGCTCTCCAGCCTGCGTGCCGAGGCGCCGCAGCGCGACAGCGGCGGGCGCATCACCGGCATGCTGGAGATGGTCGACAGCACCGTGTCCGCGCTGCGCCGCATCGCCGCCGACCTGCGCCCGCTGATGCTCGACGACCTGGGCCTGAACGCGGCGATCGAATGGCTGGCGCGCGATGCCGCCCGCCGCATGGACATGGAGGTGACCGTGCGCCTGGGCAGCGACGACCCGCCGCTGGCGCCGGGCGCCGACATCGCGCTCTACCGCATGGTGCAGGAGGCGCTGACCAACGTGGGCCGCCATGCCCGCGCCACCGACGTGCGCATCGAGCTGCACCAGGACGGCCACGAGCTGGTGCTGACGGTGCACGACAACGGCAAGGGCTTTCCCGAGCGGTCGATGCGGCAGGAAGGCCGCTACGGGCTGCTGGGCATCCGCGAACGGGCCATCATGCTGGGCGGCCGGCTCGACCTCGACAACCCGCCCGGCGGCGGCGGGCGCATCACCGTGCACCTGCCACTGCAGCCGGCCAACCCACCGGACCCGCCATGCCCATGAACCTCTCGCCACCGACCCCGGGGCTGCGCGTGCTGCTGGTCGACGACCACACCATCGTGCGCGAAGGCCTCAAGCGCATCCTCGACGCCACCCGTGAGGGCTGGGTCGTCGAGGAGGAGAGCTCGGGCTTCCGGGCGCTCGACAACCTGCGGCACGCGCCCTGCGACCTGGCGGTGGTCGATCTGTCGATGCCCGGCATGAGCGGGCTCGAGCTGATCCGCCGCATCCGTGCCGAGTTCACGCGGCTGCCGGTGCTGGTGCTCAGCATGCATGCCGAGGAGGAGTACGCGCTGCGCGCCTTCAAGGCCGGCGCCAACGGCTACGTCACCAAGGACAGCGCCGCCGACGAGTTGGTGGCCGCTGCCCGCAAGGTGGCGCATGGCGGCACCTACGTCACGACCAGCCTGGCCGAGCGCGTGGTGCAGCAGCTCAACGGCAGCGTGGACGTGCCGCGCCACGCCAAGCTGTCCGAGCGCGAGCTGGAAGTGCTGCGCCGCATCGTGGCCGGCCAGCGCTCGGGCGAGATCGCCGAGGCGTTGCACCTGTCGGCCAAGACGATCAGCACCCACAAGACGCGCATCATGGAGAAGCTGCAGGCGCCCAGCACCGCGGCCCTGGTGCGCTACGGCATGCAGCACGGCATGCTGCCCGACGACGCCGCGCCCGCGCACGGCTGGGACAGCACCACCGGCCCCACCGATCTGCAGTGAGCCGGCGCCCGCCGCCGGCCCGACCTGCGGGCACGATCGCGGCCCTGTTCGCGGCGTCAATCGCGGGTCGACACCAACGACCAGCGGTCGTGCTTGGCGCGGTACATCGCCGCGTCAGCCGCGTCGATCAGCGCCTCGGTGTCGGCCCCGTCGTCGGGGTACAGCGCGATGCCGATGCTGGCCGCCACCGTGATCCTGTGCGCGCCCAGCACCACCGGCTGGCCGATGGCCTCGCGCAGCTTGCGCGCCGTCTGCGTGGCGGCCTCGGTGCTGGCCAGTTCCTCCAGCACCACGGTGAACTCGTCACCGCCCAGCCGCGCCACCGCATCGGCGCCGCGCACGGTATCGCGCAGCCGCTGGCCCACGCTGCGCAGCAACTGGTCGCCGGCCAGGTGGCCCAGCGTGTCGTTGATG
>JAURXG010000341.1 GCA_030654555.1 Aquabacterium sp. | reverse complement strand
CGCGCGCGCGGCGCGCGCCGGCCCGGGCCAGCCCAGCGCCGCCACCGCCGCCAGCGCGGCGGCGATGGGCGCCACGATCAGCCCCGTCACGCCGGCCTGCAGCAGACCGGCACCCACCTGCGCCAGCGCACCGCCGCCGTGCTGCACCACCCGCGCGATCGCCAGGCCGCGAAAGCGCTGTGCCCGCGTGGCGTTCAACGTGGCCAGCGACACCAGCCCCAGCGCCCCCACGGCCGCCGGCAGCCACAGCGGCCACCGCACCCCGGCCCACAGCGCCCAGCCCAGCCCGCCCGCCGCGCTGATGGCCACGCTGGCGGCCAGCAGCCGCAGGCAGAGCGTGCGCAACGCGGTGGCTTCGGCGTCGTCGCGCGCCATCGGCAGCGCAAACTCGTAGCGGGCGCAGGCCACCACCGCGGCATTGGCTGCGACGGCGGCAAACAGGTGGTAGGCGCCGAAGTCCTCGGGCCGGTACAAGCGCGTGAGCCAGGGGCCCAGCAGCAGCGGCAGGGCCTGCGCCAACGCGCCGCCGGCCAGCAGGGTGAGGATGGCGCGCAGCATGCGGTGTGCGCGGCCTCCGTCGCCTCAGGCGCCTGAGCCCACCGCCACGCAGCCGCTCGTCACACAGGCATTCGCCAGCACGGCCACCACGCGATCCTGGTCGGCCTCGGTGAGGTCGGCGCTCATCGGCAGGCTCAATACGCGCTGTGCTGCGACGATGCTGTGCGGATTGCAGTCGGGGCAGCAATCGGCTGCGTAGGCGGGCTGGTGGTGCAGCGGCTTGGGGTAGTGCACCGCCGTGGGGATGCCTTCTGCCTGCAGCGCGGCCTGCACGGCCGGACGGTCGTCCACCATCACGGTGTACTGCGCCCAGACGCAGTCTCGATCGGGCCGCACTGCCAGCAACTGCACCGGCGCGCCGCTGGCGCGGATCAAGCGGCCGTAGCGATCGCCCAGGGCCAGGCGGCGCTGGATCTCCCAGTCGAAGCGATCCAGCTTGGCCAGCACCACCGCGCACTGCAACGTGTCCATGCGCCCACCCACGCCCACGCGGGTGTGGTGGTAGCGCCCGCTCTGGCCGTGCACGCGGATCTCGCGCGCCGCCTGGGCGATCGCCGCATCGCTGGTGAACAGCGCGCCGCCATCGCCGTAGCAGCCCAGCGGCTTGCTGGGAAAGAAGCTGGTGCAAGCGATGGTGCTGACGTTGCAGCTCTTCTTGCCTTGGTAGGTGGCGCCAAAGCTCTGCGCCGCATCCTCGATCACCACCAGGCCGTGGCGCAGGGCGATCTGGTTGATGGCCTCCATGTCGGCCACCTGCCCGTACAGGCTGACCGGCATGATCGCCTTGGTGCGCGGCGTGATCCTGGCCTCGATCAGCGATGCGTCGATGTTGCAGGTGTCGGGCTCGATGTCGACGTACACCGGCACACCGCCCAGCAGCACGATCACCTCGGCCGTGGCGGCAAAGGTGAAGGGCGTGGTGATGACCTCGTCGCCGGGCTTCAGGCCGATCGCCATCAGCGCGATCAGCAACGCCTCGGTGCCGCTGGCAACCGCCACGCAATGCGGCGCGCCGCTGTACGCAGTCAGTGCCGACTCGAGCTCCTTGACCTCGGGGCCCATGATGTATTGACCATGGTCGAGCACCCGCTGGATGCGCGCGTCGATCGAGGTCTTGAGTGCGGCGTACTGCGCCTTGAGATCGGTGAATTGCATGGTGTCAGTCCAGCAGGGTGAGCACATCGCCGGCGAGCCGGTAGCGCTCTCCGGTGGCGGGGCAGGCGGTGTCGGCCTGCTGGCCGGCGGGCAGTGCGGCCGGCAGGTCGAGCCGCTCGCCATGACGGCTCATCCAGCCGATGCGCCGTGCAGGCACGCCCACCATCAGCGCGAAGGCGGGCACGTCACGGCTGATCACCGCCCCGGCCCCGACAAAGGCGAACTCGCCCACCGTGCTGCCGCAGACGATGGTGCAGTTCGCGCCGAGCGTGGCGCCACGCCGGATCAGCGTGCGGCGGTACTGGTCCTTGCGGGTCACTGCCGAGCGCGGGTTGTAGACGTTGGTGAACACCATGCTGGGCCCGCAGAACACGTCGTCTTCCAGCGTCACCGCGTCGTAGACCGACACGTTGTTCTGGATCTTGACGTTGTTGCCGATGGTCACATCGTTGCCGACGTAGACGCCCTGGCCGAACGAGCAGCCACGCCCGATGCGCGCACCCGCGCTGATGTGCACGAAGTGCCAGACGCGGCAGCCGTCGCCCAGTTGCGCGCCTTCGTCGACGATGGCCGAAGGGTGGATGGTGGTGGCCATGACTGCGACGCCCCTCAGTACGACAACGGCAGGTTGATGCGCTTGCCGTCGCGGGACGACAGGTACATCGCAATCAGCAACTCCAGCGACTTCAGGCCTTCGCGGCCATCGGTCTCGGGTTGCGCGTCTCCCCGCAAGGTGTTGATCACGTTGTCGTAGTAGAGCGGGTGGCCGAAGCCGTAGACCGAGGTGGTCTGGTAGCTGGCATCGCCGATGTGCGCGTCCATCTCGTGCGGCTGCTCGAACTCCCAGTGCTCGATCTTGTTGACCGCCACGCCACCGATGCGCACCGTGCCCTTCTCGCCCAGGATGGTGATCGAGCCTTCCAGGTTCTTGGGGTAGGTCAGCATGGTGACGTTGATGCTGCCCATGGCGCCGTTGCGCCACTTCAGCGCGGCCACGCCGGTGTCCTCGACCTCGATGTTGCGCGCCAGCGTGCCCGTGTAGGCCATGACGCTCTCGACCGGGCCGCAAATCCAGTCCAGCAAGTCCACGTAGTGGCTGGCCTGGTTCATGAAGGCGCCGCCGTCGAACTCCCAGGTGCCACGCCATGCAGCACTGTCGTAGTACGACTGCGGACGGGTCCAGAAGACGTTGACGTTGACCATGTAGATGCGGCCGAATCGGCCATCGTCGACCGCCTGCTTGAGCAATTGCAGTGTGCGGTTGCGGCGGTTCTGCTTGACGACGAACAAGCGCACACCGGCCTCGTCGCAGGCCTTGACCATCGCCAGGCCATCGGTCCAGCGCGTGGCCATGGGCTTCTCGGTCATCACGTCGATACCCGCGCGGGCCACCTCGGCGGCCTGCGCCGGGTGCAGGCCGCTGGGCGTGGTCAGCACCACGCAGTCGGCTTGCGTCGCCGCGAGCATCGCCGTGAGGCTGGCATGGCCTCGCGCACCCGTCTTGGCCACGGCAGCGGCCAGGGCCTGCGGGTCGATGTCGCACACATCGGTCAGCTCGCAGCGCTCGTGGTGCTTCTGCATCGCCTCGAAGTGGTTGTTCGCGATGCGGCCACAGCCTACGAGTGCAAACCGGACCTTGCGGTCGCCAAGGGAGGGGCGGGTGACGTGCATGAACGAGGCCTCTGCGAATGAACTGGATAGGGCTGGCACGCGCCAGATGCAGCACGTTGTCTGAAACTACCCCAGGCGCCGCCCAACGCCGCCGCACGCCCGGTTGATCCCATCGATCGATTCAGCGACCAGGGAAAGCGCACGATTCTAGTGGCATGCCCCGAGGGCACGCCTTGGCCCCAGGCATGACGGAACGACACCCTTCGGGCCCGTCAGGCGGCGACACAAAGGCAGGCCCAGCGGCACCCCGACCTGCACTGCCTACAATTTGCGGTTTTCCCCGAGCCCGCCTGCCCGCGCCGCGCCATGAGCACCAACACCTCCATCGCCCCACCGATCGCACTGCCCGACGACGACAACAAGCTCATCACCGAGCGGCGCGAGAAGCTGGGCCACCTGCGCGCCCAGGCCAAGGACGCCGGTGTGGCGGTCTTCCCCAACGACTTCAAGCCGCGCCACCATGCGGCCGACCTGCAGGCGCAGTACGCCGCGCTGGACAACGAGGTGCTGGAGCCGCAAGGCATCCAGGTGGCGCTGGCCGGGCGCATGATGCTCAAGCGCATCATGGGCAAGGCCAGCTTCGCCACGCTGCAGGACGGCTCGTTCGGCACCACCCACGGCCGCATCCAGCTGTTCGTCAGCCGCGATGCGCTGGGCGAGGCCGCCTACGACGCCTTCAAGCACAGCGACCTGGGCGACATCCTGGGCGCCGAGGGTGTGCTGTTCAAGACCCGCACCGGCGAGCTCTCGGTCAAGGTCAGTGCGCTGCGCCTGCTGACCAAGAGCCTGCGCCCGCTGCCCGACAAGTTTCACGGCATGGCCGA
>JAURXG010000073.1 GCA_030654555.1 Aquabacterium sp. | reverse complement strand
TGTGCAGGCGATGCTCGACTTTCAGGCCATGGGCGTGCCCACGGTCGACTACGGCAACAACATCCGCCAGGTGGCTTTCGACGCGGGCGTGAAGAACGCCTTCAACTTTCCCGGCTTCGTGCCGGCCTATGTGCGGCCGCTGTTCTGTCGCGGGCGGGGGCCGTTCCGCTGGGTGGCGTTGTCGGGCGATCCGGAAGACATCCGCAAGACCGACGCCAAGATGAAGGAACTGTTCCCCGACGACGCGCACCTGCACCGCTGGCTGGACATGGCCGGCCAGCGCATCGCTTTCCAGGGCCTGCCGGCGCGCATCTGCTGGATCGGCCTGGGCGAGCGCGACCGCGCCGGCCTGGCCTTCAATGAGAAGGTGAAGTCGGGCGAGCTGAAGGCGCCGATCGTGATAGGCCGCGACCACCTCGACAGCGGCAGCGTGGCCAGCCCGAATCGCGAGACCGAATCGATGAAGGACGGCAGCGACGCGGTGAGCGACTGGCCGCTGCTGAACGCGCTGCTCAACACCGCCGGCGGCGCCACCTGGGTCAGCCTGCACCACGGCGGCGGCGTGGGCATGGGCTACAGCCAGCACAGCGGCGTGGTGATCGTCTGCGACGGCACCGACGCGGCCGCCAAGCGCATCGCCCGGGTGCTGTGGAACGACCCGGCCACCGGCGTGATGCGCCATGCCGATGCCGGCTACGACGACGCCGTGGCCTGCGCGCGCGAGCAAGGGCTCGATCTGCCCATGATCACGACGCCGGGAGCCCGCTGATGCTGCTGCGCCCCGGACAACTCTCGCTCGACGAGCTGCAGGCCATCCACGCCGGTGGCTCCGGCAGGCCCCAGCCGCTGATGATCGACCCGGCCGCGCTGCCGGGCATCCAGGCCAGCGCGGCGGTGGTGCAGCGCGCGGCCGCCGGCGATGCGCCGGTCTACGGCGTCAACACCGGCTTCGGCAAGCTGGCCGGCACGCGCATCAGCACCGAGGACCTGGCCACGCTGCAGCGCAACCTGATCCGCTCGCACAGCGTGGGCGTGGGCGAGCCGCTGGCGGCGCCGGTGCTGCGGCTGATGCTGGCGACCAAGGCCGCCAGCCTGGCGCGCGGCTACTCGGGGGTGCGGCCGGTGGTGATCGACACGCTGCTGGCGGTGCACAACGCCGGGCTCGTGCCCTTCGTGCCCAGCCAGGGCTCGGTCGGCGCGTCGGGCGACCTGGCGCCGCTGGCGCACATGGTGCTGGCGCTGATCGGCGAGGGCGAGTTCGTGGTCGATGGCCAGCGCCAGCCGGCCGCGCCCGTGCTGCAGCAGCACCGCATCGCCCCGCTCGCGCTGGAAGCGAAAGAGGGCCTGGCGCTGATCAACGGCACGCAGACCAGCACCGCGCTGGCGCTGCACGCGCTGTTCAGCTTCGAGCCGGTGCTCGAATCGGCGCTGGTGGTGGGCGCGCTGACGGTGGACGCCGCGCGTGGCAGCGACGGCCCGTTCGACCCGCGCATCCACGCGCTGCGTGGCCAGCCCGGCCAGATCGACGTGGCGCGCTACTACCGCGCGCTGCTGGCCGGCAGCGCGATCCGCGCCAGCCATGCCGAAGGCGACGACCGGGTGCAAGACCCCTACTGCCTGCGCTGCCAGCCGCAGGTGGTGGGCGCCTGCCTGGATCAACTGCGTCACGCCGCGCTGGTGCTGCTGCGCGAGGCCAACGCGGTCACCGACAACCCGCTGGTCTTCGCACCCGAGGCCGAAGGCCTCGGTTCGGAACCCCAAGGCGCGATGATCAGCGGTGGCAACTTCCACGCCGAGCCGGTGGCCTTGGCCGCCGATGCGATGGCCTGCGCCATCGCCGAGGTGGGCGCCATCGCCGAGCGCCGCATCGCGATGCTGATCGACAGCAGCGTGTCGCGGCTGCCGCCCTTCCTGACCGCCAATGCGGGCTTGAACAGCGGCTCCATGATCGCCCATGTCACCGCCGCGGCGCTGGCCAGCGAGAACAAGTCGATGGCGCACCCGGCCAGCGTCGACAGCCTGCCCACCAGCGCCAACCAGGAAGACCATGTGAGCATGGCCACCTTCGCCGCGCGCCGGCTGCAGCCGATGATCCACAACGTGGCGCACATCCTGGGCATCGAGCTGCTGGCCGCCGCGCAGGGCATCGACTTCCTGCGGCCGCTGGCCAGCTCGCCGGTGCTGGAAGCCGCCCATGCCGAATTGCGCGCCCGCTGCCCCGCGATGGCGCAGGACCGCTACATCGCGCCCGACATCGCGATGGCCACGGCGCTGGTGCGCGACGGCGCGCTGGCGCACATCTTGCACCAGCTGCCCGAGCTGCCGGCGCTGTGGATACCGGCCTGAACCCCACCCGTCCGAACCCAACCCCAAGAGGAATCTCCATGAAGAAGTCGCTCATCGCCCTGGCCCTGGTCACCAGCGTCGGCGCCGCGTCGGCCCAGGACACCAAGATCGCCATCGGCATCTCGGGCTGGACCGGCTTCGCACCGCTGACGCTGGCCAAGGAGGCGGGCCTGTTCAAGAAGCACGGGCTCGACGTGTCGATCAAGAAGATTCCGCAGAAGGACCGCCACCTGGCCATCGCCTCGGGCGACATCCAGTGCGCCGCCACCACGGTCGAGACCTGGGTGGTCTGGAACGCCAACGGCGTGGCCACCACGCAGATCTTCCAACTCGACAAGAGCTACGGCGCTGACGGCATGGTGGTCAAGCCCGGCATCACCAAGATCACCGACCTGAAGGGCAAGACCGTGGCCGCCGACGCGCCCGGCACCGCGCCGTACTTCGGCCTGGCCTGGATGCTGAAGAAGAACGGCCTGAGCCTCAAGGACGTGAAGGTCGTCAACCTGTCGCCGCAGGCCGCCGCCAACGCGATGATCGCCGGCACCGACGGCATCGACGCCGCGATGACCTACGAGCCCTACCTGGGCGCGGTGCGCGCCAAGCCCGAGGCCGGCAAGATCATCGCCACCACGCTGGACTACCCGATGGTGATGGACACCTTCGGCTGCACGCCCA
>JAURXG010000059.1 GCA_030654555.1 Aquabacterium sp. | reverse complement strand
GCGATGTCGCCCGCGGTGCCGGTGCCGTTCTCGGTCGTGGCCGAATTCGACCGGGTGATGCAGGCCAGCCGGGCCGACTTCAAGGTGCAGGCCGGCCCGGCTCAGCCACGCCTGCGCATCGGACGCGACCGCCTGTCCTTCAAGGTCAGCGCAGGCCGCAGTGGCCATGTGTACGTGCTGGTGGGCGGACCCGATGGTTCGTTGCTGCTGATGTTTCCCAACAGCGTGGCGCCGGACAACCGCATCGCCGCCGGCCAGACCCTGACGCTGCCGCAGCCCAGCTGGCCGCTCGACACCGCCGAGCCGGCCGGTGCCGAGCACTTCGTGGTGATCGTCTCCGAGCACCCGCGCGATTTCTCGCACCTCAGCCAGGCGCGTGAGGCCTGGTTCCTGCGCCTGCCGACGGGCCCGGCGGCTGCGGCATTGGCCGCCGGCCATGCTGGCGCCGGATCGGTGATGGCCGGCAAGGCCCGCTGCACCGGTGCGGACTGCGATGCCTATGGTGCGGCAAGATTCTCGGTGGACGTGGTGAACTGACAGCGTCGCGGCCATGAAAAAAGCCGCCCGAGGGCGGCTTCTTCCAGATCGGTGAAAAACCGATTACTTGCTGGCGCCCATCGCGGCGGCAGCACCGGCGGCGGCCGAAGCGGCAGCGTCGGCAACACCGGTCGCGGCGGCGTTGGCGGCCGCCGAAGCCGAGTCAGCCACCGACGAAGCAGAGCTGGCAACGGCCGAAGCGGCTTCAACCACCGGGGCAACCACGGCGGCGGGAGCGGCAGGCGCCTCTTCCTTCTTGCCGCAAGCGGTCAGGGCGGCGGCGGCGATCAGGGAAGCCAACAGGAGCGACTTGTTCATATATGTATCCTCAGTGAAAAGTGTCGATCAACATTACCGGTAATAGGATCTGACGCATTCAGCAGAACCGATGTGTCTAGAAACCAGATCCAGAAAGCTCGAGCCCTTCTGGAGCTAGCCAAAAATTATAGCAAACATAGGGAAGGCCCCTATAAACCCAATGTCGTCGAGGGCCAAGATGGTTCGCAGCGTTGCAAAAAGTCTGCAATCTCCGTTCGTGCCGCGCGAACATGCACCGGATCGGTGATCACGCGAACGCGCCAATCGGGTGCATCCAGGCGCTGAAGCAGCACCGATGCCGCCAGAAGCCCGCGCAGCGCCGCCGGCAGCTCGCCGTCGACCGGGCGATGCACGTCGATCGTGTGCATCCAGTCCCGGCGCCAGCGGGCAAAGCGGGGCAATCCACGCGCCGTGGCGTCGAAATCCACCCCCAGTATCTGCAGCCGCCGGCCACCCTGGCGCAGCCAGGCGCCCAGCGCCGACAGCACCAAGGCGTCGTCCAGCGGCCAGTCGTCGAACTGGCGATCGATCAGCCAGACCTCGCGCAGCGACGCCAGCGACGGGCCCGTTGAAGGCGCTGATGCAAGAACGTCACCCGCCACAGCGGCGGCAGGCGGCGCCAGCGCCATCAGCAGCTGCCGCAGCAGCGCCATGCAGGTCTGACGCCCTTGATGCACGCCTGGCGTGAGGCCGCATGCGGCAGGATCCGGTCGGTCGGGCATCGTGGTCCTCCAGGCGCGCTTGGCAGCCGGTCAGGCGTCGGCCAGCACCCAGCCGGCGTCGGCCCAGTCGTCCAGCAAGGCCCTGGCGCCGTCGCTCAGGCGAGCCACCTCAGCGGCCGCCAGATGGCGCTGGTCCGCCAGCGCACGCATCAAGCGGGCGTCGCGCCCGGCGGCCACGAAGGCCTCGCCGTTGATGAACACATGCCGGTCGTCGTAGGCCATGCGGCTGCGGCGATCGAGCACCACGCCCGCGCCGGCCGGCAGCGGCGTGCCAGCCTCGAACCACACCTGCGGCTTGGGCTCGGTCATCAGCACACCCAGCGCCCGGTCGAGCGCCTTCGGATCGCGCAGCGCACGCTGCATCGCGGCTTGCGCGAACTGGCGCAGGCTCGCGGGCAGGCGGCCCGGTGTGGCGGTGGCCGCCTGCGCGGCATCGCGGTAGATGGCCTCGGCGGCACGGCCGGTGGCATCGGGCTCGGGCGGCTCCAGGTCGTCGGCGATCTGGTGCAGCAGCTCCTGCGCCAGAGTCGTGGCGGTGGCCGCGCGAAAGCCGACCGAGCAGGTCATGCACTCGCCCACGGCCACGCCGTCATGCCCCCACAGCGGCGGCAGGTAGAGCATGTCGCCGGGCTCCAGCAGGTGCTCCTCGGTGGGCTGGAAGTTGGCCAGGATGCGCACCGGCAGGCCCGGCACCAGGCTGCGGTCGGTCACCGGGCCGATGCGCCAGCGGCGCTGCCCATGCACCTGCAGCAGGAACACGTCGTACGAATCGATGTGCGGGCCGACGCCGCCGCCATCGGTGGCATACGAGATCATCAGGTCGTCGAGCCGCGCCTCGGGCACGAAGCGGAAGGGCTGCAGCATCTGATGCGCCGGCTGCCATTGCAGATCGAGGCCCTGCACCAGCAGGGTCCAGTTCGGCCGCTTGACCGCCGGCAGCGCACGGCGCGCCAACGGCCCGTGGCGCAGTTTCCAGCCGCCATCGAAGGCGGTGAGCAGGCGCGACTCGACGCCCTCGGCACCGGCCAAGTCGAACAACTCGGCACGGCCGATCGGGGGCTGCACGCCAGGCCAGGCCTGGCGCACCACCAAGGGCTTCTTCTGCCAGTGGCGGCGCATGAACGTGGCCGGGGACAGGCCCCCCAGCAGCGGCATCGGTTGGGTGACATCCATGCGCCGGATTGTCGCCCCACCGACCCGTCCGCTCACCGGGCGGACGGGTCGGATATGCGATCATTCCCTGATGTTGATCACCGACCCCTGCGTCGTCAGCCTCACCTGGACGCTGGCCGATGCCCAAGGCACCACGCTCGACGAACTGAGCGATCCCGTCGAGTTCTTCTATGGCGGCGACGACCTGCTGCCCAAGCTGGAAGAAGCACTCGCCGGCCAAGGCGCCGGCTTCGAATGCGAACTGCACCTCGAGCCCGAGCATGGCTTCGGCGACTACGACCCGCAACTGGTGTGCTTCGAGGCCCGCAGCGTGTTTCCCGAGCACCTCGAGGAGGGCATGCAGTTCGACGGCCTGCCCGAAGGGGCCGTGACCCAGGACATGCCGCCCGCGCTGATCTACACCATCACCGAGATCTACCCCGAGCATGTGGTGCTGGACGGCAACCACCCGCTGGCCGGCATGGCGCTGAACCTGAAGGTGACGGTGCGCGCGGTGCGCCAGGCCACCGAGGACGAGGCCGCGGCAAAGACGGTGGACGAAGGCGCGGTGAGCCTGCTGTCGCCGGTGCCGCCGTCGCAGCACCTGCACTGAGCGGCGCGCTGCGCCGCATGGCGGGTCAGACCTTGGGCGTCAGGCCTGGCCGGTCGAGCCGAAGCCGCCCACGCCGCGCGACGAGGCATCGAAGTCGTCGACGACGCGGAACTCGGCCTGCACCACCGGCACGATCACCATCTGCGCGATGCGCTCCATCGGCGCGATGGCGAACGCCTTGCTGCCGCGGTTCCAGCAGCTGACCATCAGCGGGCCCTGGTAGTCGCTGTCGATCAGGCCGACCAGGTTGCCCAGCACGATGCCGTGCTTGTGGCCCAGGCCCGAGCGCGGCAGGATCATCGCGGCCAGCCCCGGGTCGGCGATGTGCACCGCCAGCCCGGTGGGGATCAGCACGGTCTGGCCGGGCTCGATCAGCAGCGTCTCATCCAGGCAGGCGCGCAGATCGAGGCCGGCGCTGCCGGGCGTGGCATAACTCGGCAGATGCGCGGCCATGCGCGCATCGAGCACCTTCAGGTCGATGGGCGTCATGGCTGGCGGCCCAGGCGCTGCGCGATCTCGCGCACCAGCTCACGCGCCAGGCTCAGCTTGTCGGCGGTGGCCAGTTCACGCTCGCCGTCGGCGTCGACCAGCAGCAGCGTGTTGTCGTCGCGGCCGAAGGTGGCCGGCCCGAGGTTGCCGACGATCAGCGGCACGTTCTTGCGCAGCCGCTTCTCGCGCGCATGGCGGGCCAGGTCGTGGCTCTCGGCGGCAAAGCCGACGCAATAGGGGCGATCGGGCAGCCGAGCCACCGTCGCCAGGATGTCGGGGTTCTCGGTGAAGCCGATGGCCGGCACCGCGCCCGAGCCGTCCTTCTTGATCTTCTCGCCCGATGCGTTGGCCGGCCGCCAGTCGGCCACGGCCGCGGTGGCCACGAACACGTCGTGCGCCGGCGCCAGTGGCAGCACCGCGTCGTGCATCTGCAGCGCGCTGCGCACATCGATGCGGCGCACGCCACGCGGGGTGGGCAGGTGCACCGGGCCGGCCACCAGCGTCACCTGGGCGCCTGCCTCCTGCGCCGCGCGGGCGATCGCGAAACCCATCTTGCCCGACGACAGGTTGGTGATGCCGCGCACCGGATCGATGGCCTCGTAGGTGGGGCCGGCGGTGATCAGCAGGCGCTTGCCGGCCAGCAGCTTGGGCTGGAAGAAGGCGATCAGTTCGTCACGCAACTCCACGGCCTCGAGCATGCGGCCATCGCCCACCTCGCCGCAGGCCTGGTCGCCGCTGCCGGGGCCCAGCAGCGTGGCGCCGTCGGCCACCACCTGCGTGGCATTGCGCTGGGTGGCCGGGTGGGCCCACATCTCGCGGTTCATCGCCGGGGCCAGCAGCAGCGGGCAGGGCTGGTCTGCGGCGGCATGCGGCCGGGCCAGGCACAGCAGCGACAGCAGTTCGTCCGCCCGACCCTGCGCCAGCTTGGCGATGAAGTCGGCCGAGGCCGGCGCCACCAGGATCGCATCGGCCTCGCGGCTGAGGTTGATGTGTGCCATGTTGTTGGGCTCGCGTGCATCCCACTGGCTCAGCGCCACCGGCTGGCCCGACAGCGCCTGCATCGTCACCGGCGTGATGAACTGGCAGGCCGCCTCGGTCATCACCACCTGCACGCTGGCGCCGGCGCGGGTCAGCTCGCGCACCAGCTCGGCGGATTTGAAGCAGGCGATGCCGCCGGACAGGCCGAGCACGATGTGGCGGCCGCCCAGCGGCAGCGTGGGATGGGGGACGGGGATCGACATGGCGGGCAATGTAGCGCAGGGGGTCGCGAGGGGCTGGGCGGCCTTCAGCCGGCGCCGTGGCACTTCTTGTACTTCTTGCCGCTGCCGCAGGGGCAGGGGTCGTTGCGGCCCGGGGTGGGTTCGACCCGGCGCGTCTCGGGCTTGGCCGCGTGATCCAGCCAGTACAGGCGCAGGTCCTGCACCGCGAAGCAGGCTTCGTCGACGAGCTGGTCGCGCTCGATGGTCTCGCCCGGGTAGTGCAGCGCCAGGTGCTCGGCCAGGTCGGCCTGCGGCAGCATCAGCGCGATCACCCGGCTGAGGCAGTCGTCGTACCAGCGGCCGTCGTCGGTCTCGACATCGGGCTCGGGCCAGTCCTCGGCAAAGGCCTCGATCGCGTCGATGAAGCCCTCGGCCCACAGCGCACCGGTCTGCAGCAGGTCGGTGGCCTCCTCGGCCGGCATCTGGCTGGCGGCCACCACCTCGGCCCGGGCGGCATCGTCGTAGGCGATCATCAGCGGCGCCAGGCGCACCGCCTCGGGGTCGTCGAGCATCGCGTCGACGTCGAGCTGGCTGGCCAGCACGTTCCAGCGGCTCATCAGCGCGCCCATCGCCTGCTGCACGTCGTCGGGGTCGGCAAACACGCGCTCGAAGGCATCGCCCAGCATCTTGGGCAACCATTCGCTGGGCGGGATCACCCGGCGGCTGGCCAGCAGCGCGGTGAGGTAGCCGTCCACCCATTCCAGCGACACGTCCTCGCCGAAGCCGGCCAGCCGTTCGCAGAGTTGTTCAAGCGCCTCGATGTCGGCTTCGGTGCTGTTGCGGGCGACGCGGCTCATGGGCGGCTCCGGGGGGTTGGGGTTGGAAGGCCAGGGAACGGGGACGGGGCCGCGTCAGGCGAAGGGCGGATTGTCGCGCGCCTGCGCGGCGCGACCCTTGATCGGCCACTCAGACGCGTGGCGGGTCGTCCCAACGTGGTGGATCGGGGTGCAGGCGCGCCATCGAGTAGGCGTCGGCGTAGCGGCCCTCGCGCAGCGCAAAGCCCCGGTGCCGGCCCTCCTTGACGAAGCCCAGCCGTTCGTAGAGCGTGATGGCGCGCTGGTTGTCGGCGAACACCGTCAGCTCGATGCGCAGCACCTGGCCCCAGTGGTCGGCCCAGTCGCACAGCGCCTGCATCAGCGCCCGGCCCACGCCCTGCCCCTGTGCCTCGGGCTGCACCGCGATGCCCAGGCTCATCACGTGGCGGCGGCGCAGCTGCGCATTGGCGGGGTGCAGGCCGGCATTGGCCACCACCTGCAGCGCGCCATGCGCATCCGGCCGCTCGGCCACCAGGATCAGGTGGCCCTTGCCCGGCGCCAGGCTCTCGGCCAGGTGTGCCTGCCACAAGGCCTCGCTGGTGTAGGGCACCTGCATCAGGTTGGGCAGCACCTCGGGATGGCCCATGGTGCGGGCGAAGGCCGCGGCATCGGACGCCACGGCGCGGCGGATGGTGACGGGGGCAACGGGGGCAGCAGGCAAGGGGTTCATGGCGGGCCTCCCTGCGGCACATCGGTGCGCCGCGGCAGTGAACGACAATGCCGATTGTCAAACACCGCAGAATCGCAGACCGCCATGAGCTTCAAGAAGACCGACCTGGTACGCCAACTCGAAAGCAAGCTCGAAGGCCAACGCAAGCGTGCCGGCGTGCCCGGTCGCTTTGCGCAGGAAGCCGCCGCCCTGCCCGACCGCAAGGCCCAGCGCCGCCTCGATGCCGAAGCCGGCCTGGTGGCCTTCGCCTGCAAGCTGCCAGCGCCGCTGGCGCAGCGCCTGCGCGAGCGGGCCGACCAGCACGCCGGCGGCATCAACGCGCTGATGGTCGAGCTGCTGGAGCGCGGGCTGGCCTGACGAATTGAAACGGGCGCCCGCAGGCGCCCGTGGTGCCGCGTCGCGCGGGGGTCAGGCGCGTTCGGCCACCCAGCCGGCCACCGAGGCCAGGGCCTTCGGCAGCTGCGCGGCATCGGTGCCACCGGCCATGGCCAGGTCGGGCTTGCCGCCGCCCTTGCCGCCCACCTGCTGGGCGACGAAGTTGACCAGCTCGCCGGCCTTGAGCTTGGCCGTGCGGTCGCTGGTGACACCGGCCGCCAACTGCACCTTGTCGCCGTCGACCACCGCCAGCACGATGGCCGCGCTCTTGAGCTTGTCCTTGAGCTTGTCCATGGTGTCGCGCAAGGTCTTGGCATCGGCGCCGTTCAGCACGGCGGCCAGGACCTTGACGCCGTTGACGTCGACCGCCTGGGCCAGCAGCTCGTCGCCTTGTGCCGAGGCCAGCTTGCCCTTGAGCGCGGCCACTTCCTTCTCGAGCGCGCGCACCTGGTCGAGCACCGCGCCCAGCCGCGCGGGCAATTCGGCCGGCGTGGCCTTCAGCGCGCCCGACACCGTGCCTACCGTGTCTTCCAGCGACTGCAGGTAGGCCAGCGCGTTGTCGCCGGTCACCGCTTCGACGCGGCGGATGCCGGCGGCCACGCCGCTCTCGGCAACGATCTTGAACAGGCCGATGTCGCCGGTGCGCTGCACATGGGTGCCGCCGCACAGCTCCTTGCTGCTGCCGATGGTCAGCACGCGCACCGTCTCGCCGTACTTCTCGCCGAACAGCATCATCGCGCCGCTCTTCTGCGCGTCGTCCAGCGCCATCACCTGCGCGCTGGCGGCCGCGTTGGCCAGGATCTCGGCGTTGACGATGGCCTCGACGCGGCGGATCTGCGCGTCGTCCATCGGGGCGTTGTGGGCGAAGTCGAAGCGCGTGCGATCGGCGTTGACCAGCGAGCCCTTCTGCTGCACATGGCCGCCCAGCACCTCGCGAAGCGCCTTGTGCATCAGGTGCGTGGCGCTGTGGTTGCGCACGGTCTTGGCGCGCTGCTCGGCATCGACCTTGGCGGCCAGGCTGTCGCCCACGGCGATGCTGCCCTCCACCACCCGGCCCTGGTGGCCGAACACGTCGGCCTGGATCTTGGTGGTGTCTTCCACCAGCACACGGGCCACGGCGTTGCGCAGCTCGCCCGAATCACCGGCCTGGCCCCCGCTCTCGGCGTAGAACGGCGTGTGGTCGAGCACGATCACGCAGTCGTCGCCGGCCTTCACGCTGGGCACCGCGGCGCCGTCGACGTACAGCGCGGTGACCTTGGAGGTCTCGCACTGCAGGTGCTCGTAGCCGTGGAAGGTGGTGGGCGTGCCCTCGTAGGCCAGCCCGGCGGCCATCTTGAACTTGGCCGACGCACGCGCTTGCTCACGCTGGCGGTTCATCGCCGCGTTGAAGCCGGCCTCGTCGACGGTGACACCACGTTCGCGGCAGACGTCGCCGGTCAGATCTACGGGGAAGCCGAAGGTGTCGTGCAGCTTGAAGGCGGTGTCGCCGTCGATCTGCTTCGTGCCCGACGTCTGCATCGCCGCCAGCGCCGTCTCCAGGATCTCCATGCCGTGGTGGATGGTCTGGAAGAAGCGCTCCTCCTCGGTCTTGAGCACCGCGGTGGCACGCGCCATCTCGCGCCGCAGCTCGGGGTAGGCCTCGCCCATCTCGGCGGCCAGCGGCGTCACCAGCGTGTGGAAGAAGGGCTTGCGCGCGCCCAGCTTGTAGCCGTGGCGGATGGCGCGGCGGGCGATGCGGCGCAGCACGTAGCCGCGGCCCTCGTTGCCCGGGATCACGCCGTCGACGATGGTGAAGGTGCAGGCGCGGATGTGGTCGGCGATGACCTTCAGCGACGGGGAGTCCTTGTCGCACCCGCCGCCGTTCGCGGCGGCGGACGCAGACTCACCACCGCCGGCGGCCACGTCGACGGCCGCCTTCGCCGCGGCCAGCAGGTGCACGAACAGATCGATCTGATAGTTGCTGTGCACATGCTGCAGCACCGCGGCCAGGCGCTCCAGGCCCATGCCGGTGTCCACGCTGGGCTTGGGCAGCGGGTGCATCACACCGTCTTCGGTGCGGTTGAACTGCATGAAGACGTTGTTCCAGATCTCGATGTAGCGGTCGCCGTCCTGCT
>JAURXG010000334.1 GCA_030654555.1 Aquabacterium sp. | reverse complement strand
GCACCAGCTGCGGCGCCAGCTGGAAATCGGGCGCCACCAGCTTGACGAAGTTGACGATGGGCTGCGGCGCGTTGGCCGGCGGCGGCGGTTCGGGCGGCGGCGCGGCGGGTCGGCTCGGGCGCGGTGTGGCGGCGGCCACGGCGACCGGCGCGGCCACCTCCACCGGCCGCAAGCAGGGCGGCGGCTCGCCGCGCGGCGTGCCCATCGAGGCGATCATGCGCTGCGCTTGCGGCAGGCCCTGCTCGGCGGCAGCCAGGAACAGATGCGCCGCCTGCGCATCGTCGCGTTCGATGCCGCGGCCGTTGGCCAGCATCCAGGCCAGGCTGAACTGGGCCTCGGCGTCACCGTAGCGCGCCGCCTGGCAGTACAGCGTGGCGGCGCGCGCCGGGTCGCGCGGCAAGCCGTTCTCGCCATGCTCCAGCGCCTGGGCCTCCTCGCGCCAGGCCACCACCTTGGAGGGCACCACCGCGCTCATCGGCGGGCGGGGCGCCACCAGCGGCGCCGGCAAGGCCGCCAGACCGTCGGCCAACTGGGCATCGAGCGATGACCCCTGTGCCTGCACCACCGTGGCAGCCAGCAGGGCCACGCCCAGCGCCAGCAGGCGCAAGGGCATGGCGCGCAGGGAAAGCCGGGTGGGGCGTTGCAGGGGCATCAGGGTGGCTAAGGGTTTACGCGGATCAGAACCTTTGAATGTAGCCCCTGCCCATACAGTTTGTTAAGGGGCCCTCCCGAAGATGAGGGAGTGGCCACCCGGCCTGGCGGGGCGGATCTGCGACATCGGTCACTGTGCTGCGCACTGGCCCGGGATGGCTTGCGCCCTCTAGACTGCCTGTCCGAACCCGTGCCCACCCATTCAGCGAGAGGACTCCGCATGACCCGCGACACCAGCCAATGGCGCTTCGAGACCAAGTCGGTCCATTCGGGCTACACGCCCGAGCCCACCACCCATGCGGTGGCGGTGCCGATCTACCAGACGGCCGCCTTCTCGTTCGACAGCGCCCAGCATGGCGCCGACCTGTTCGACCTGAAGGTGCCGGGCAACATCTACAGCCGCATCATGAACCCGACGAATGCGGTGCTGGAGGAGCGCGTGGCCGCGCTGGAAGGCGGCATCGCCGCGCTGGCGCTGGCCTCGGGCCAGGCGGCGGTGACCTACGCGATCCAGACCATCGCCGAGGCCGGCGACAACATCGTCAGCAGCAGCGCGCTGTACGGCGGCACCTACAACCTGTTTGCCCACACGCTGCCGCAATACGGCATCACCACGCGTTTTGCCGACTACCGAGACCCGGCCAGCTTCGAGCCGCTGATCGACGCCAAGACCAAGGCGATCTATGTCGAATCGCTGGGCAATCCGTCGGGCAACATCACCGACATCGCGGCGATCGCGGCCATCGCCCACCGCCACGGCGTGCCGCTGATCGTCGACAACACCGTGCCCAGCCCCTACCTGTGCCGCCCGATCGAGCATGGCGCCGACATCGTGGTGCACAGCCTGACCAAGTACCTGGGCGGCCACGGCACCAGCATCGGGGGGGCGATCGTCGACAGTGGCCAATTCCCGTGGGCGCAGTACCCCGAGCGCTTCAAGCGCCTGAACGAGCCCGACGTCAGCTACCACGGCGTGGTCTACACCCAGGCGTTGGGCGCGGCAGCCTACATCGGCCGCGCCCGCGTGGTGCCGCTGCGCAACATGGGCGCGGCGCTGTCGCCGTTCAATGCCTTCCTGATCCTGCAGGGCATCGAGACCCTGGCGCTGCGCATGGACCGCATCTGCGACAACACGCTGGCGGTGGCGCAGCACCTACAGCGCCACCCCAAGGTGGGCTGGGTCAACTACGCCGGCCTGCCCGACCATGCCGACCATGCCCTGGTGCAGCGGCAGATGGGCGGGCGCTCGTCGGGGCTGCTGACCTTCGGCGTGAAGGCCCAGGCCGGCGACGCCGACGGCCGCGCCGCGGGTGCGCGCTTCCTCGACGCGCTGCAACTCTTCACCCGGCTGGTCAACATCGGTGATTGCAAGAGCCTGGCCACGCACCCCGCCTCCACCACCCACCGCCAGCTCTCGCCCGAAGAGATGGTGAAGTCGGGCGTCAGCGAAGACACCGTGCGGCTGTGCGTGGGCATCGAGCACATCGCCGACCTGCGGGCGGATCTGGACCAGGCGTTGGCGGCGGTGTAGCGCGGTCGGCCGATGGCGACGGGACTCGCGATCTGGCGGTGCTCGCCATCACCGCCGCGGTCCCGGCAGCAGCTGCGCTGGAGGGTGATCGCGACGTCGCCTGACACCGAAGTGACGCGGCTAGTCTGCACTGATAGGTATTGCAATGAACCGATTGGTAGCCATTCTGAACTGATGGGTCTAGATTCGGGTGTGCAGGGTTGTCCTTTCGCCCACCTGCAGGCATCTTTTGGAGATCGACCCGATGAAAAAGCTATTGATCGTGACTGCCCTGTCGTTGTGTGCGGCGGCCGTGCAGGCCAAGGACATCGTCGACACGGCCGTGGCCGCCGGCAGTTTCAAGACCCTGGCCACCGCGCTGACCGCTGCTGGCCTGATCGACACGCTCAAGGGCAAGGGCCCGTTCACCGTGTTTGCGCCTACCGACGCGGCCTTCGCCAAGATTCCCAAGGCCGATCTCGATGCCCTGCTGGCCGACAAGGCCAAGCTGACCGCGGTGCTGACCTACCACGTGGTGGCGGGCAAGGTGATGGCCAAGGACGTGAAGGCCGGCAAGGTGAAGACGGTGCAGGGCAGCGAGATCACCGTGGCCACCGCCGGTGGCGTGACCGTCGATGGTGCCAAGGTGACCAAGACCGACATCGCGGCCGACAACGGCGTGATCCACGTGATCGACAGCGTGATCCTGCCCAAGTGACCAGCGCCGGGCCGAGCATGCTCGGCGCCGGCCGATGCAATGCCCGATGTCCGTCAGCGCGGCGCCGGTACGCGCAGGTCGGTGATGGCCCCGTAGACCATGTTGCGCAGCAGCGACCGGTAGGGCACCCGCTGCTTCGGGCTCTGCATCATGAACACCACGGTCAGGTCCTGGGCCGGGTCGACCCACATGTAGGTGCCGCCGGCGCCGCCCCAGTAGTACTCGCCGGGCGAGGACGGGTAGGCCGCCTCGCCGGCCGCGGTGCGCACTGCGAAGCCCAGGCCGAAGCCGTAGCCCGGCCCAGGCAGGTAGAGCGGCGTCTTGACCACGGCAGGGTTGAGGTGGTCGGTGGTCATGTAGGCCAGCGTGGCGGGGCTGAGGAATCGCTTGCCGTCGAGTTGGCCGCCGTTGCGCAGCATCTGCAGGAAGCGGGCGTAGTCGGGTGCCGTGCTGATCAGCCCGCCGCCGCCCGATTCCATCGCCATCACCTGGCGCGGGTCGAACACCGGCGCGTTGACGCCGATGCTGCGGTCGTCGGGCCAGGGCTCGGCGATGCGCGCCTGCCGCGCCGGCTCGGGCACGTAGAAGCTGGTGTCGACCATGCCCAGCGGGTCGAACAGCCGGGCCTTCAGGTGCTGGTACAGGCTCTGGCCGCTGGCCACCTCGATCACCCGTCCCAGCACGTCGGTGGCGTTGCTGTAGTCCCAGGTGCTGCCGGGCTGGAACGCCAGCGGCATCTTGGCGATGCGCTCGGCGAACTCGGCATTGCTCACGCCGCCGCTGGCACTGATGTGGGCCTCCTGGTAGGCCTTCTTGACCAGACCTTCACCAAAGAAGCCGTAGGTCAGGCCCGAGGTGTGGCGCATCAGGTCCTGCACCGTCATCGGCCGACGTGGTGCCACCAGTTCCAGCGACTTCTGGCCCTGGGCGTCGGTCTTCTCGACCCCCACCTTCACGTTGGCGAAGGCCGGGATGTAGCGTGCCACCGGCGCCTCCAGCAGCAGCTTGCCCTCCTCGACCAGCATCATCGCCGCGACACTGACGATGGGCTTGGTCATCGAGTAGATGCGAAAGAGGTCGTCGGTCTTCATCGGGGCGGCGCTGGCGGGGTCGCGTTGGCCGACGGTCTCGACATAGGCCAGCTTGCCACCGCGCATCACCATCACCACCGCGCCGGGCACACGCTTGGCAGCCACCTCGGCGCGCAGCCAGTCGCCGATGCGCGACAGGCGCTGCGGCGACAGGCCGACCTCGTCGGGCCGGGCGATCGGCAGGCCCTGGGCCATCGCCGTGCCGGCCAGCGCCAGGCTCAGCAGGGCGGCCAGTGCCAGGCGGCGTGGCAGCGCGCCGCACCGGAGCGGATGGGGAATGTGCATGGGCATGGTCGGATCTCCTCGGGTGTGGCCTCGGTCGGGCGGTGGTGTGGCGCGCTGCGGGCGCGCGGGCCAGTGTTTGGCGCGCTGCCGGCAGCGTCTGTCGCTTGCGGGATATGCCATGGCTTCGACAGTCAGCTGTCGCGAGCTTGTCGCCGCATTGCGCGGACAATCGGACCATGACCGAGTTGATCGTCATTCGCCACGGCGAAACGGATTGGAATCGCCAGCACCGCTTTCAGGGCCAGATCGATGTGCCGCTGAATCCCATCGGCCTGGCGCAGGCCGAGCGGCTGGGCCAGCGCCTGGCCGACGAGCCCATCGACGTGCTGGTGTGCAGCGACCTGCAGCGCGCACGCAGCACCGCCGAGCCGCTGGCGCGCGGCCGCGGCCTGGCGGCCGAGTTGCAGCCGCTGTGGCGCGAGCAGGGTTTCGGCCTGCTCGAAGGGCTGGACGTGCCCACCATCCGCAGCCGCCATGCCGACCTGTGGGACCGCTGGGTGCGCCACGAGGCCGACTTTGCATTGCCGCAAGGCGGCGAGAGCAATGCGATCTTTCACGCCCGGGTGATGAAGGCGCTGGCCACCTTGCTCGAAGCCCATGCCGGGCGCCGCGTGGCCGTGGTCACGCATGGCGGTGTGCTCGACATGCTGTGGCGCACGGTGCATGCGCTGCCGCTGCACGGCCCGCGTGAATGCGACATCCCCAACGCCGGCATCAACCGCCTGCAATGGAAGGACGGCCGCCTGCAGATCGTGCGCTGGGGCGAAGCCGATCACCTGGCCGGGCTGCCCGAGCAGCCCAGCACCGCGCAGACCAGCCGCCCCGCGGAAGCCGATCAGGCCTGAACGGGCCACCGGGCCGGGCGGTCACCGGCCGCTGAGCCCGGCGGGCGCGTCAGTGGTGGGCCAGCGCCGGCAGCTTCAGCGCCGCGTACACCTCGTGCAGCCGGCGCCGCAGCCGCTCGGATTGCGGCTGGGCATTGGCGCGCGGCTGCAGCAGGTTCTGCACCGCGGCCAGCTGGCCCGCCCGCTGCAGCGCATCGAGGTGGACCTGCTCGAACAGGTCGCGCTGCGCGTGGCTGCCACCGATGGCCACCAGCCGAGGCAGCGCCAGCGTCAGCTGCTCG
This sequence comes from Aquabacterium sp., assembly GCA_030654555.1. Taxonomy (GTDB): domain Bacteria; phylum Pseudomonadota; class Gammaproteobacteria; order Burkholderiales; family Burkholderiaceae_C; genus Pseudaquabacterium. The sequence continues at coordinate 5,045 of JAURXG010000334.1, read as the reverse complement.
GCGGCGTCGGCCCACTGCCCTCGCGCGTGGGCCAGCAGCCCCCTCGCGGCGGGCACGGCCACCTGCTGCCAGGCGGCGCGAGCGGCCACCGGGGCCTGCGGCGCGAAGGCCTCGATCTGGCGCAGCAGCATGTCGGCCTCGGGCCGGCCGGCGCGCGCCAGGCCGTAGAGGTACTGCAGGTCGAGGAAGGGCTGCACCTGGTCGCTCACCCGGCCCGCCAGGTGGGCGGCCAGATCGGCCCAGCGCTCGCCCACGCCCACGCCAGCCAGTTCCAGCCGGGCCAGCAGCGAGACCGCGCCCACCTGGTCTTGCGAATAGCTCTTGTCCACGCCCCACACCTGCGTGTCGTACAGCCGCAGCGCCGCGGCATCGTCGCCCAGCTCGATGTGGAACAGCGCCAGGTGCCACCACTGGTGGCTGCGCATGAAGCTGGTCAGGCCTTGCCAACCACTGCTGACGCCCTGCAGGAAGGCCGCACCCTCGGCCAGGCGGCCATCGGTCAGCATCACATGCGCCAGCGCATGCTGGGCCCAGGGCTCGGCCGGCTGTAGGGCCAGCGCATGCCGCGCGGCCGACTCGGCCTCGTGCAGGCGATGGCACTGCTCCCAGCCGAAGGCCAGCATGCCGTGCAGGCGGGCCTGCTCGGGCGCGGCCGGCAACGCCTGCAACGCCAGCCGCAGCATGGTGGGCGAATCACCGAGGTTGAAGGCGTGGTACTGGCCCAGCTTGATCGAGGCCAGGTCGCGCGGGTGGCGGTGCGCCAGCCCATCGTGCAGTGCCAGCGCCTCGTGCATCTCGCCCGCCACCCAATGCGCCACCGCCTGCGCGAACTGGCGCTCACGCTCGGTGGCCGGCAGGCCGGCGCTGGCGGCGCGCGCCAGGTGGGCGCGGGCCTTGGGCGGGCCGGCGGGTGATTCGCTGAACATCCACAGCACGGCCGCGCAGGTCTGCACGATCAGGCCCTGGTCGTGCTCGGCGGCCGCCAGCACCGCCAGGATGCGCGGCTCGTAGCCCAGGAAACCCTCGACGAAATCCGTCACCGCCTGGGCACTGGCCGCGTGCTGCAGCGTGATCGGGTTGCCGAACGGATCCTGTGCTTCGATCATGTGATGCTCTTCTCTTTCATCGCGCCCAAGGCCTCGCGGCGCTCGGCCGCCTCGGCAGGCACAAACGGTCCTCAGGACAGTCTGGTCCGGCCTCAGCCCCAGCTCAGCGCCGACAGGTCGTTGGCGAAGATCGGCATGTCGCGCCACACGCCCTTCAGCCGCGCGCTGGCCACGGTGATCCAGGTCGGCTGGTACAGGTAGGCGGCCACGGCGTCGTCGGCCACCAGGCGCTGCGCCTCGGCCATCAGCTTGTAACGCTGGGCGGTGTCGGCGGTGCTGTTGATGCGCTCCCACAGCGCGTTGAACTTCGGGCTCTCGTAGTTCCAGTAGTAGTCCGGCCGCGCGAAGTTGCCCATGTCCAGCGGCTCGACGTGGCTGATGATCGTCAGGTCATAGGCCTTCAGCTTGTAGACGGCCGACAGCCATTGCGCCCACTCCACGTTCTCCTGCTTGGCGACGATGCCCACCTTGGCCAGCATCGCGGCGATGACCTCGCCGCCCTGGCGCGCGTAGGGCGGCGGCGGCAGCTTCAGGCTCAGCTCCAGCGGCGTGGTGATGCCGGCCTCCTTCAGCAGCGCGCGGGCGCGATCGGGGTTGTAGGCGTTGACCGAGGTCAGATCGACATAACCCGGGGCGCCCGGCACGTAGAAACTGCCGATCGGCGTGCCGAAGCCGTCGGCCACGCCGTCGATCACCTGCTTGCGGTCGATGGCCATCGCGATCGCGCGGCGCACGCGCACGTCGTCGAGCGGCTTCTTCTTGTTGTTGATGGCGACGATGGTCTTGGCGCGCGAGCCGCCCACCAGCACCTGGAAGCGCTTGTCCGCCTTGAACTGGCCCAGGCTCTTGGCCGCCGAGACGCGCGGGAACAGGTCCACGTCACCGGCCAGCAGGGCCGCCACCTGCGCCGCGCCGTCGCTGATGAAGCGCATGGTCACGCGGCGCAGCGCGATCGCCTTGGCATCACGATGGCCGTCCCAGCGCGCCAGCACCAGGTGGCTGCCCTTGGCCCAGCTCTCCAGCTTGAACGGGCCGGTACCCACCGGCTGGGTGTTGTTGCTGGCCGCGCTCTTGGGCTCGACGATCACCGCGGTGGCCTGGCCGATCTGGAACAGGAAGTCGGGGTTGGTGTTCTTCAGCGTGATCACCATCGTCAGGTCGTCGGTGGCGCTCAGGTTGACGATGTTGGCGAACACCGCCTTGTCCTTGTTGGGGCTGCCCTCGGCGGCGGCGCGCTCGAAGGCGAACTTCACCGTGGCCGCGTTGAACGGCTCGCCGTTGTGGAACTTCACGCCCGGGCGCAGCTTGAAGGCCCAGGTCTTGTTGTCGGGCGTCACCGTCCAGCTCAGCGCCAGCAGCGGGGCGATGCTGGAATCGGCGCGGATCTTGGTCAGCGTCTCCAGCACGTTGTAGTGCACCACCTCGCCGATGGCCGCGGCCGCGCCGGCGGTGGGGTCCAGGCCCGGCGGCTCCAGCGTCATCGCCAGCACCAGGGTGTCCTTCCTGCCCTGCGCCAGCACCGCGCCAGGCGCCAGGCTGGCGGCCAGCGGCAGGCCGAGGGAGGTGGAAAGCAGGGTGCGGCGGCGGATCATGGTGGGGCTCCTGAAAGGGTGAAACCGACGAGCTGCGATGGTAGCCGCGCCGGGTGGCGCGGCCCGGCGCGCGGGCTGCGCCGGATCAGGTGGCCACCGGCGTGATCGTGGCCACCGGCTCGGGCGCCAGCAGGCTGCCGTCGCGCAGCCCGCGCACGGTGCCCAGCACCAGCGCCACCACCACCAGCGAGCTCAGTGCCAGCAACGAGGTGCCCAGCACGGCCACGCCGCTGCCCGGCGTGGCCAGGCGCAGCGTGAGGGTCGTCAGCGCGGCCAGCGGAAAGCTCATGCCCCAGTGCGGCAGGCCGAAGGGCAGCGCGGCGATGCGCTTGGTCAGCGTGCCCACCCACAGCAGGCTGAACAGCGCCATGCCCCACAGCCCCCAGGCCGCGGCCTGCGGCGCGCCCAGTTGCAGCATCGACAGCCCGCTGACGGCCGGCGGCGCGATGAAGATGAAGGCCGCGGGCAGCAGCCGCTCGGGCCACAGGCCCTGCTGGGCGATGCGCACCACGATCAGGACCAATACCACCGGCCAGAACATCAGTCCGATGCCGAACTGCGCCGCCGACCAGTCGGCCTGTCCCAGCGGCACGCCGGCCAGCGGCACCAGCACGTTGCCGACGATGGGGATGAACAGCGCCGGCGTGGCGCTGGCCCACACCAGCCCGGGGGGCTGGTGCACGCCGTCCTTCAGTCCACCGGGGGCGTTGCCACGCAGCCAGCGCGCCAGCACCCACAGCGTGACCAGCAACTGCGCCAGCGCGCCGGCCCACCACAGCCCCAACGCCAGCGGGTTGGGCCCGTGAAACGCCACCGCCACCGTGGCCAGCAGGATCACCGAGATCGGCAGCGCGGCGATGAAGGTGTGGCGCACCGGGTGCCGGCGGTCCTCGGCCCAGGCCTCGGGATGGCGGAATGCCCGCACCACCGTGGCCACCGCCAGCACCACGAACACCAGCATCGCCAGGCTGGCCAGCACCCGGGCGATGGTGTCGGCCAGCCCGCCCATCAGCGGCGTGGCGCGGTGCCAGGCCAGCGTCAGGCCGGTGAGGCCCATGACGATGGCGTACCAACCGGGCATCAGGTACTTCAGGGGCTGGGCAAGGTGCGGCATGGGGTGTCGGGCAGGGTGGGTGAGCTCGGATCGTAGCGGCGGCGGCCGCGCACGGCGCGGGATCTGCTGGGTACCCCCTAGGGTTTACACCAGAACCCGATCGGTCTGGTCGGAGATAATATCGGTTAGTGCTTATATCAAGATAGTCAAACATACTGTGAATCCCGACGGCCAGGCTCCTGACAGCGAGCAGGTGTTCGCGATGGCGGCCGAGCTGTTCGGGCTGCTCTCGGCGCCGGTGCGGCTGAAGATCGTCTGTGCCTTGTCCGAGGGAGAGAAGAACGTGACCCAACTGCTAGCCCACGTGGATGCCACCCAACCCAACCTGTCGCAGCACCTGTCCATGCTGTACCGCTGCGGCGTGCTGTCGCGCCGCCGGGTGGGGGCGCAGGTGTACTACCGCGTGACCGGCGAGCGCGTGGCCCTGCTGTGCCAGGCGGTGCGCGACGAGCAGCTGGCCGCCACCGCCCGGGCCGCCGGGCCCCGGGCCTGAGCCGCCCCAACCGACCGCCGCAACCGACCGCCCATTGCCGAGGAGAATCCGTGCAAGGAACTGATGCCCGCCCCGGACGCCTGATCAAGGCGCCGGAGAACTTCATCGACAGCAGCGGTGTGCGCGCCGTGTTCCAGGAGGCCAAGGCGGGCCGGCGCGATTTTCTGCGCCGCAGCTTCGCCACGGCCACCGCCGGCGCGGCGGCCGTGGCCGCGGCGCCGCTGGCGCAGGCGCAATCCAACCCGGTGCCCACCGAGGGTGGCGACCCGCACATCCTGAACCTGCCGGCCCACACCACCGGCCTGGGCCAGCCGGTGGCCACCGACGGCTACGGCAAGCCCTCGCAGTACGAGGCCAACGTGCAGCGCCGGCCCAGCCCGGGGCTGACGCAGACGGCGCAGTCCTCCGTCTCGTTCGCGCCGCTGCAGTCGCTGTTCGGCATCGTCACGCCCAGCGGCCTGCACTTCGAGCGCCACCACCAGGGCTGGTGGGACGTCGACCCGAGCAAGCACCGCCTGATGCTCAACGGCAGCGATGCCTCGCTGATGAAGACGCCCAAGGTCTTCACGATGGACGAGATCATGCGCATGCCCTGCGTGTCGCGCTTCCACTTCATCGAGTGCGGCGCCAACTCAGGCATGGAATGGGGCAACGTGGCCGTGCCCACCGTGCAGTACAGCCACGGCATGCTCAGCTGCAGCGAGTTCACCGGCGTGCCGCTGAAGCTGCTGCTCGACCAG
>JAURXG010000047.1 GCA_030654555.1 Aquabacterium sp. | reverse complement strand
ACGTCGTGCGTGCCTTCATAGGTGTTGACGGTCTCCAGGTTGATCATGTGGCGGATCACGTGGTATTCGTCATGGATGCCGTTGCCGCCGTGCATGTCGCGCGCCAGGCGGGCGATGTCCAGCGCCTTGCCGCAGCTGTTGCGCTTCATGATGGACGTGACCTCGACCGACGCGGTGCCAGCGTCCTTCATGCGTCCGAGCTGCAGGCAGCCTTGCAGGCCCAGCGCGATCTCGGTCTGCATGTCGGCCAGCTTCTTCTGGATCAGCTGGTTGGCGGCCAGCGGGCGGCCGAACTGCTTGCGGTCCAGCACGTACTGGCGGGCACGGGCAAAGCAGTCCTCGGCGGCGCCCAATGCGCCCCAGGCGATGCCGTAGCGCGCGCTGTTCAGGCAGGTGAACGGGCCTTTCAGGCCACGCACCTCGGGGAAGGCGTTCTCGTCGGGGCAGAACACCTCGTCCATCACGATCTCGCCGGTGATGCTGGCACGCAGGCCCACCTTGCTGTGGATGGTCGGCGCGCTCAGGCCTTTCCAGCCCTTCTCGAGGATGAAGCCGCGGATCTGGCCGCTGTCGTCCTTGGCCCAGACCATGAAGACATCGGCGATCGGCGAGTTGCTGATCCACATCTTGCTGCCGCTGACGCTGTAGCCGCCCGGCACCTTCTTGGCGCGGGTGACCATGCTGCCGGGGTCGGAACCGTGGTTGGGCTCGGTCAGGCCGAAGCAGCCCACCCACTCGCCGCGCGCCAGCTTGGGCAGGTACTTCTGCTTCTGCGCCTCGGTGCCGAACTCGTTGATCGGCACCATCACCAGCGACGACTGCACGCTCATCATCGAGCGGTAGCCCGAATCGACCCGTTCGACTTCGCGCGCCACCAGGCCGTAGCAGACGTAGTTGAGGCCGGCGCCGCCGTACTCGGCCGGGATGGTGGGGCCCAGCAAGCCCAGGTCGCCCATCTCGTTGAAGATGGCGCGGTCGGTCTTTTCGTGGCGGAAGGCCTCCAGCACGCGCGGCGCCAGCCGCTCCTGGCAGTAGGCGTGGGCGGCGTCGCGCACCGCGCGTTCGTCGTCGGTGAGCTGGGCGTCCAGGTTGAGCGGGTCTTCCCAGGAATACTTGGCGTGGCTGGCCATGGTGAGGTCCTTTTGATCGAGCAGGCGCGCACGATAACAAGTTCGCGCGGCGGTGGCTGTTGCGCCGACGACAGACCCCGCCCGGCGGCGCCGGCTCGGCTAGAATCTGGTTGATTCAACCAGTATCGAGGGCGCCATGGAATCCATCGGCCTGTTCGAAGCCAAGACGCATCTGTCCGAGCTGATCGCCCGCGCCGAACGCGGCGAAGAGGTGATCATCACCCGCCACAACAAGCCGGTGGCCAAGCTGGTGCCCGTGACCGAGCAACCGTCATTCGACCGCGAAAGGCGCCGGCAAGCCATACAGGCACTGACGGCGCTTCAAGCCGAGTTGTCGCAGTCGCACGGCACCATGACCACCGAAGAGATTGTCGGCCTGGTTCGCGATGGTCGTGAAGAGCGCGACGAGCAGATCTGGCGCAGTGCCACCGGCGCCAAGCCGACCTGAGGCGCCGACGGTGATCGTGCTCGACAGCAGCTATGCTTTGGCGCTGGCATTTCCGGACGAAAACCCGCCGCGCAGTCGCGAACAGGTGCTCGAGCAGCCCTTGATTGCGCCGCACGTCTTCCCCGTCGAGGTGGCCAACGCGGCGCTCAACAGTGTGCGCCGTCGCCGCTGCCTGCCGCGCGACGCCGAGCGCATCTGCCAGGTGATCGAGGCCCTGGCCGTGGCGATCGAGCTGCCGCCCATGGTGGCCCCCGCATTTCACCTTCGCATGGCGCTGGCCCACGGCCTGACCGCCTATGACGCGATGTACCTCGACCTGGCCCAGGTGCGGCGCAGTCCGCTGGCCACCTGCGATGCCGCGCTGGCGGCCGCCGCCCGCAAGGCGGGCATCGAAGTCCTGTCCTGAGCCCAACCGCAGCACCTTGCCTCAACACCCATTTCCAGCGAACACAGCCGAGCACACGCCCATGAAAGCCGCCGAGATCCGTTCCACCTTCCTGAAGTACTTCGAGTCGAAGGGCCACACCATCGTCGCCTCGTCCCCGGTGATCCCGGGTGACGATCCGACGCTGCTGTTCACCAACGCGGGCATGAACCAGTTCAAGGACGTGTTCCTGGGCTTCGACAAGCGCCCGTACAGCCGCGCCACCACCAGCCAGAAGTGCATCCGCGCCGGCGGCAAGCACAACGACCTGGACAACGTGGGCTACACCGCGCGGCACCACACCTTCTTCGAGATGCTGGGCAACTTCAGCTTCGGCGATTACTTCAAGCACGACGCGATCCAGTACGCCTGGGAACTGCTGACCGTGCACTTCAAGCTGCCGAAAGACAAGCTCTGGGTCACCGTCTATTCGGAGGACGACGAGGCCTATCAGATCTGGAACGAGGTGGTGGGCGTGCCCGCCGAGCGCATCGTGCGCATCGGCGACAACAAGGGCGGCCGCTACATGTCCGACAACTTCTGGATGATGGGCGACACGGGCCCCTGTGGTCCCTGCACCGAAATCTACTACGACCACGGCCCCGACGTCGCCGGCGGCCCGCCGGGATCGCCCACCGAAGATGGCGACCGCTACATCGAGATCTGGAACAACGTCTTCATGCAGTTCAACCGCACCGAAGACGGCGTGATGCACCCGCTGCCCAAGCCCAGCGTGGAC
>JAURXG010000331.1 GCA_030654555.1 Aquabacterium sp. | reverse complement strand
CCGCCTTTTTCTTCGATTGCCAGAGATCGAGCAACTCGTTTTCCATCAGCTGGCGGGTCTGGATGTCGAGCGCCGAAAACGGCTCGTCCATCAGGATGATGTCGGGGTCGAGCACCAGCGTCTGCGCCAGAGAGGCGCGCTTGCGCATGCCGCCGCTCATCTGGTGCGGGTAGCGGTCGCCGAAGGCGCCCAGGCCCACGCGGCGCAGCCAGTCCTCGGCCTGCGCCTTCGCCTCGGCCGGAGGCGTGCCGCGGAACTCGAGCCCGGCCATCACGTTGCCCAGCGCGGTGCGCCAGGGCATCAGGCTCTCGGCCTGGAACATGTAGCCGGCGCGGGCGTTGATGCCCACCAGCGGCTGGCCGAACACGCTGACCGCGCCGGTGCTGGGCTGCAGCAGCCCGGCGCCGACGTTCAGCAGCGTGCTCTTGCCGCAGCCGGTGGGGCCGACCACCGAGACGAACTCGCCGGCGCCGACGGTCAGCGACACGCCTGCCACCGCGGTGTAGCGCTGGCCCGGGTTGTCGCGGCTGACGAAGGTGCAGGACACGTCCTGCAGCGTCAAGGCTGCAGGGTTCATTTGCTCGGATATTTGGCCAGCGCCGCCTTGACGAAGTCGTTGGTGTAGACGGCCTTCAGGTCGAGTGTGGCCTTGGCGATCTCGGGGTCGATGCTGGCCAGCGCGCGGAAGGCGGTGTCGGCGCCTTTCTCGGGGAACAGGCCGTCGGGCGACAGCGCGCCCTTGGCGGCCAGGAAAGCGTCGATGTAGACCGCGCGGTCGCCCAGCAGGTAGCTCTCGGGCACGGTCTTGATGATGTCGCCGGGCCCGGCCTTCTGGATCCACTGGTCGGCGCGCACGATGGCATTGGCCAGCGCCTGCACGGTGCGCGGGTGCTTGTCGATGAAGCTCTGCGGCAGGTACAGGCAGGCCGCGGGCATCGGGCCGCCGAACACCTTGTCGGCCTCGGCCACGATGCGGGTGTCGCTGACGATCTTCAGGTCGTTGCTGCGCGTCAGCAGCGAGATCACCGGGTCGAGGTTGGACAGCGCGTCGATCTGGCCCGAGCGCATCGCCGCCACCGCGCCGTTGCCCGCGCCCACGCCGATGATGCTGACGTCGCCGGGCTTGAGCCCGGCCTTGGCCAGCGCGAAGTTGACCATCACGTTGGTGCTGCTGCCCGGCGCGGTGACGCCGATCTTCTTGCCCTTCAGGTCGGCCACCGACTTGAAGTTGGGCATGGTCTTGGGGTTGACGCCCAGCACGATCTGCGGCGCGCGGCCCATCAGCACCACGGCGCGCAGCTTCTGGCCCTTGTGCTGCATGTTCACCGTGTGCTCGAAGGCGCCGCTGACCACGTCGGCGCTGCCGCCGACCACCGCCCGCAGCGCCTGGCTGCCGCCGGCGAAGTCGACGATCTTCAGGTCCAGCCCCTCGGCCTTGAAGTAGCCCAGCTGCTCGGCGATGGTCAGCGGCAGGTAGTACAGCAGGTTCTTGCCGCCCACGGCCAGGGTGAGCTGGGGCTTCTCCAGCGCCTGGGCCTGCGCGCCGGTGAACGGGGACAGCAGCGCGGCGCCGGTGGCGCCGGCGCCGAGCAGAAGGGTGCGGCGTTGCAGGGTCATGGTGGTCTCGTGGGGTTCTGAACGGAGGGAGGCAATGTAACCAAGCGGTCTGGCAGGGCGCCTAGCCGGGGATGCGCACCGGCAGGTGGGTGAAGCCGCGCACGAAGTTCGACATCGTGCGCCGAGGCTCACCGACCACCTCGATGACCGGGAAGCGCTGCAGGATCTCTTCCCACAGGATCTTCAGCTGCATCTCGGCCAGCCGGTTGCCCACGCAGCGGTGGATGCCGAAGCCTAAGCTCAGGTGCTGGCGCGGCCGCGCGCG
>JAURXG010000042.1 GCA_030654555.1 Aquabacterium sp. | reverse complement strand
CGCAACTACCGCGGTGACGACGAGCACCCGGGCTGGCGCGAGATCCTGTCGGTCAGCATCAAGGCAACGCCGGCGCTGCTGCTGCCGGTGCTGATCCTGGGCGGCATGCGGGCGGGCTGGTTCACCCCCACCGAGGCCACGGTGGTCGCGGTGTTCTACGCCCAGTTCTGCGGCAAGTTCGTCTACCGCACGCTGGAGATGGCGCAGCTGCCCGACATCCTGGCGCGCTCGGCGCTGCTCACCGCGTCGGTGCTCATCATCATCGGCATGTCGGCCTCGTTCGCCTGGGTGCTGACCATCGAGGGCCTGCCGCAGCAACTGGCGGCGTGGATGGTGGCGCAGCACTTCACGCCGGTGATGTTCCTCGTCGTGGTCAATGTCTTCCTGCTGCTGTTCGGCATCTTCATCGAGCCGCTGCCGGGCGTGATGGTGCTGGTGCCCATCCTCGCGCCGGTGGCGATCAAGCTGGGCGTCGATCCGGTGCACTTCGCGATGATCGTGATCTACAACCTCACGCTGGGCATGATCACGCCGCCGGTGGGCGGGCTGCTGTTCGTCACCTCCAACGTCTCGCGGGTGCCCATGGGGGCGCTGGTGCGCGAGTTGAAGCCCTTCCTGTGGGCGCACGGCGCGATCCTGCTGATCATCACCTTCGTGCCGGCGCTCAGCACCTGGCTGCCGCACGTGATGGGCTTCAAGTAGGCCCCGCGGGCGGACCTACTCCTCGACCAGCCCGTACAGCCGCTCGGGCGGCACGCGCATCATCATCTTGTTGTCGGGCACCAGCGACTTGATCGCATAGGCCGGCTCGGCGGTGTTGCGCTTGGTGGTGCGCACCACCGGGATGCCGTTGCGGTCGGTCACGGCGGCGGCCACCGGCGTGTGCGCGGTGGCACCGCGGCGGATCACCACCGCCATCTCGCCCGAGGCCAGCTGCACGAAGTTGCCCGGCGGGTAGATGCCGTACTCCTTGATGATGGCCGCGGCCAGCGGGCTGCCCTGGGATTCGGCAAACATCTGCCGCGCCGCGTCCAGGATGGGCAGCGCCGGCCGCTCGGTGCGCGGGCTGATCTTGGCCATGAACACGTCGGCCAGGCGCAGCACCGAGGCCAGCTCGCACAGCTGGGTCAGGTTCTGCGGGTAGCCGCCACCACCGGGGTGTTCGTGGTGTTCCAGCACCGCCTGCAGCCAGTCGGGGTCTTGCACGCCGGCGGCCTGCAGCCGGTCGACCGCGGCCTGCGGGTGGCCGCGGATCGGGTCACGCTGGGTGTCGTTGAGCCGGCCCAGCGTGGCAAAGCGGCCCTGCACCTCGACGATGGCCAGGTTCATCGTCAGCGCCGCCTTCACCAGCGTGCGCACCCGCTCGGGCGGCCAGCCCGCGCGCGTGGCCGCCAGCTGGGCCACCATCGCGCAGTGCAGCGCATGGCTCAGGCCGTACAGGCTCAGCCGGTTCGGGTCTTGCCGCACCGAGTGGTAGATGGCGATGTCGGGATCACGCTGCACCAGCGCCACCAGCTGCTCGGCAAAGGCCTCGCAACGTGCCGGGAAGCCTTCCTGGTCGAGGCTGGCCAGCAGCAGGTCGAGCCGGGCGGTGGTCTGCTTCCACAGGTCGAACAGCGTGGTGCGGCGCTTGGCCGACGGGGTGCCGCTGGCCTCCGATCCCGCGGATTCGTCGTCGTGGTCGACATACAGGCCGCGCTCGATCAGGTGCTCGCGCTGGGCGTCGTTGGCCACCACGCGGCCCTTGGCCAGCAGCAGTTGGCCCTGCTCGTCGCGCACGCCGAAGGGCAAGGGTTCGCCGACCCGGATCTGGTCGATCACCTGGCGCAGCAGGTCAATGGCCAATGCGCACGCTCCTTGATTCTTGCCACGGACGGCACCCCGGAGACAGCAGGCGCTACCCGGGCACTCTAGCGCGCCTGCGGCACCTAGAAAGCCTGAATTGCACCCACCAACAGGGGGCAGATCGACACCACCGCCGTCTCGTGCGGCACGGCATCGCTGCTCCAGACATGGCGCACGCCGGCCGCGCGCAGCCGCGCCAGCGCATCGCCGACGAACAGCGCATGGGTCACCACCACGTCGACGCTGGCGGCCCCGGCCCCCAGCGCCGCGGTGGCGGCCTCCTGCAGCGTGCGGCCGGTGCTGGCCACGTCGTCCATCAGCACCACCGCGCGGCCGGCCAGCGACATCGCCGGCAGGGCCACGCGCACGTCGTGGTCGCCGAAACGCTGCTTGTGGCACACCGCATGGTCCAGACCGTGCGCCTGGCCGGCGGCGGCCACCCACTGCAGGGACTCCTCGTCCGGGCCCAGCAGCAGCGCGCCCGGCACCTGGTGCGCCACCCAGGCGCCCAGCAGCGGCGCCGCAGTGAGCGCGCGGTTGGGGCAGCCCGGCATCACCTCGTCGAGCGAGTGGATGCGGTGCAGGTGCGGATCGACCGTGAAGACGCCGTCGAACCGGCTGGCCAGCAGCGCGGCGATGTGGCGCTGGCTGACCGCCTCGCCCGGCGTGAAGGCCATGTCCTGGCGCATGTAGGCCAGGTAGGGGCTGACCAGCACGATGCGCCGCGCACCCAGCGCGCGGGCCGCCGGGGCGGTGATCAGCAGCTCGACCAGCTTGTGATTCGGGTGGTGCAGCCCGCGCAGCAGCAGCAGCTCGGCGGGCAGCTTGGGCGGCAGGCACAGCTTGGTCTCGCCATCGGGAAAGTGGTGGCGCCCCACCAGCGCCATGGGCACGCCCAGCGCGGCGCCCAGGGCCTCGGCCTGGGCGCACTCGTCGTCAAAGGCCAGCAGCAAGCCTGGTTGCATCGCTCTTGTCTCCTGCCTTCCACCGTTTGCCGTTGGCCGTCTGGCCGGTTGCCGGCCCGTGTGGTCGGCGTTCATGAATGGCGCGCACTCTACGCCCAAATCCACCCGCCAAGCCCGGGCGGCGGGCGGCGGTCAGGCCGCGCCGAACGGCAACTCGCCGACCCCGGGCGCCGTGGCGCTCAATGCATAACCCGCATCGCGCGCGGCCCAGGCGGTGGCAAAGCCCAGGTCCGCCGGGAAGCGCGCGTGGATTCGGTAGAGCGGCTGGCCCGCCGCCACCGCGTCGCCCACCTTGGCCAGCAGGTCGACGCCGGCACCGGGCACCAGCGGCGCGCCGGCCAGCCGGGCGATGCGCGCCAGGCGCAGGTTGTCGATGGCCTGCACGGTGCCGGCCTGCGGCGCCAGCGCCTCGTGCGTCAGCGTGCCCAGCGCGGGCGGGTCGGTGACCCGGCCCTGCGCGTCGATGATGGCGTTCATCTGCGCCAGCGCGCGGCCCGATTCGAGGATGTCGCGGGCGATGCGCCAGCCGTCGCCGCCGCGCACGTCGGGGTCGAACTCGATCATGCGGCCGGCCAGCAGCAAAGCCTTCTGGCGCAGGTCGTGCGGTGCGTCGGGGTGGTTGTTGAGCACCCGCATCACGTCGCGCGCCTCCAGCACCGGGCCGATGCCGCGGCCGATGGGCTGGCGGCCGTCGGTGATCACCGCGTCGAGCTGCAGGTCCAGCCGCGTGGCCACGTACTCGAACAGCTTCTTCAGCCGCTGCGCCTGCGCCATCGAGCGCACCTTGGCGCTGGGCCCCATCGGGATGTCGAGCACCAGGTGGGTGGAGCCGGCGGCGATCTTCTTCGACAGGATCGAGGCCACCATCTGGCCGGGCGAGTCGAGCGCCAGCGGCCGCTCCACCGAGATCAGGATGTCGTCGGCCGGCGACAGCTCGGCGCCGCCGCCCCAGGCAATGCAGCCGCTGGTCTCGCGCACGATGGCCGCCAGCCGGTCGAACGGCAGGTCGACCTGCGCCAGCACCTCCATCGTGTCGGCCGTGCCGGCCGGCGAGGTGATCGCGCGCGAACTGGTCTTGGGGCACAGCATGCCGTGCGCGGTGACGATGGGCACCACCAGCATCGAGGTGCGGTTGCCGGGGATGCCGCCGATGCAGTGCTTGTCGACCACCGCGCCGCCGCGCACCTGGCTGCCCCAGTCGAGGCGGCGGCCGGCGGCGATCATCGCCTCGGTGAGGTAGAGCACCTCGTCGCGGTCGAGCTCGTTCTGGTGCGTGGCGACGACGAAGGCGGCCAGCTCGATCTTCGAATAACGCGCCTGCGCCACGTCGCCGATCAGCGCGATCCACTCGTCGCGCGCCAGCCGCTCGCCGCCGATCTTGCGGTGCAGCGAGGTGATCGAGACCGGCGGCTCGGCATGCGCCACCTCGGCCTCGTGGCCCTCGGGCACGTTCATGCGGGCGAAGGCGTCTTCGGACAGCCCCAGGTCGCAGGTCGGCACGATGCGCTCGTCGTCGACCACGTTGAGCACGGCGTTGATGACGGTGCCGTTGGCATGCACCGTCACCTTCGACAGCGCCTGGAAGCCCGCCGCCCGCACCACCGGGCAGTCGCGGTGCAGGTAGACCACGTTCTCGCGGTAGGTGTCGATGCCGACGCGGCGGATGCGCAGGGTCTGGCCGTTCATGAGGGCCACTCTACCCGGTGGCGGCCTGGGTGGGGCCGCGGCATCAAGCGCCGGCGGGCCGACGGCGCCAAGCCACCGCACCCAGCACCCCCAGCCCGGCGAGCAGCAGCGACAGCGCCTGTGGCTCGGGCACGGCCGTCACCTCGATCTGCATGGCGTTGTTGAAGCCCGACGCATTCCAGTTCATCCCGCCGTCGCTGGTGATGCGGTAGCCGGCCAGGGTCTCGACACCGGTGGGCACCGTCCCCGAGCCCGAGGCCATGATGGTCCAGTGCGCCAGCGGAATGCCGAACTCGCTGTACTGCGAGGCATCGTTGAGCGCGAACCAGTAGGTGCTGCCGCCTTGCAGCAGCACCGGCGTCGCGGCGGCCCAGGTGGTGGGCTGTGCCGCAAACGGCGACTGGATCGGTTGCAGCGGCGTCAGGGTCAGCGTGCCCAGGTCGGCCAGCAGGGCCCCCGGCCGCCCACGGTCGTCACGGAAGATGGCGGCATGCACCTGCTCGGTCTTCAGGTAGTCGGACCCCTCCGACGTGACCATGGCCAGCATGGCCGTGAAACGGTCGAAGCGGTACGAGGTGCCCGACGCCAGCGTGACGCCCACCGCCTTGCGCATGTCGTAGCTATCGGTCCACTTGATGTCGGTGGCGGGCACGGCATCCCAGGCGTAGGGCACCACCGGCTGCGACAGGTCGTGGCCGATCAGCGTCAGCGCATGGCTTGGCAGTGCCGCCGCGCCCATGGCAGCAGCCGTAGCCAGGCCGGCCAGCCAGCGGGTGAGAGGGGCATGGGACATGGACGACTCCGTCGGTGGGATGCGAACCAGTGTGTTCCACCCCCCGACCTGCGGCATTGCGGGGTATCAAGCCCGGACAGCGCCTCCTCAACCCCCGGACGCGGGGTGACTCAATGCGCCCACCAGCCGGGCAGACAGCTGCCGCAGTTGCTGATCCAGGTCCACGCACTGGGCCTGCAGCGCGTGCGCCTCGGCACCCGCGCCAACCTGGTCCTCCAGCGCCTGCGCCTGTGCCTGCAGCACCACCGCGCCCACGGTGGCGCAGGCACCCCGCAGCGAGTGGCAGGCGGCCGCCAGCGCGGCCCAGTCGGACGCCTCGGCGGCCGCCACCAGCGCCGGCACGCCCGCGCGGTAGATGTCGGCAAAGCCGGCCAGCACCCGGGCCAGCACCGGCCCGTGGCCGCCCACGTGGCGCAGCGCGCTGGCGATGTCCAGCCCCTCGATCGCCGCCAGGCTGTCGGCCACCGCGGGCCAGGCCGGCGCCATGGCCGGCGCACCGGCGGCCGCACCCGCGGGCAGCGCGGCCGCCGGCGCGGCCGGCTGCGGCAGCCACCGCAGCAGCGCGGCGTACAGGTCCTCCGCGTCGACCGGCTTGGCCACGTGGTCGTTCATGCCGGCGTCCAGGCAGGCGGCACGGTCCTCGCCGAAGGCGTTGGCCGTCATCGCCACGATGGGCAGGCCGCGGCCCAGCCGCGCGCGCAGGGCCCGCGTCGCCGCCAGTCCGTCCATCACCGGCATCTGCATGTCCATCAGCACCAGGTCGGGGCGCCGGGCCAGCACCTGCTCGACGGCCTGCGCGCCATCGTCGGCGATCTCGACGACCAGGCCTGCCGCCTGCAGCAGCGCGACGGCCACCTCCTGGTTGACCGGGTTGTCCTCGACCAGCAGCACCCGCTGGCCGGCATGCCGGTGCAGCAGCTGGCCCTCGACGGCGCCGGGGCGCTCCTGTGCCGCCAACACGGGCGCCCCCATGCGGCGCAACACCCGCGTCAGGCCGTCGTGCAGGGCCGAGGCGGTGATCGGCTTGACCAGCACATGGTCGCAGTCGCCGGCGCCCGCCCGCTGCCAGATCAGCGGGTCGTCGAAGGCGGTCACCAGGATGGACGGCGGCATGCCCTCGCCCAGCAGCCCGCGCAGCTGCCGCAGCGTCTCGAAACCGTCGTCGGGTGCCATGCGCCAGTCGACCAGCAGCACGTCGTAGGGCCGTCCGGCGTTCATTTCAGACTGCACCCAGCGCATCGCCTCGGCGCAGCTGGCCAGCGCGTCCACGTGCAGGCCCAGCAGCTGCAGTGCATCGGACAGGGCCGCGCGGGCCTCGGGCAGGTCGTCGACCAGCAGCGCGCGCAGGCCGCGCAGGCGAACCGGCTGGATGCGTGCGCCCAGCGGATCGGCGCAGCCCAGCCAGGCGGTGAACCAGAAGGTGCTGCCCTGCCCCGGCGTGCTCTGCACACCGATCTCGCCGCCCATCATGCCGGCCAGGTGCCGCGTCAGCGACAGACCCAGGCCGGTGCCCCCGTGGCGACGCGCGATGGACACGTCGCCCTGCTCGAACGCCTCGAACAGCGCGGCCTGCCGGTCCGCCGCGATGCCCTCGCCGGTGTCCTGCACCTCGAAGCGCACGTGCAGCCGCTGCCCCTGCTCGGCCAGCAGCTCGCCGCGCAACCGCACCCAGCCGTGCTCGGTGAACTTGACCGCATTGCCCAGCAGGTTGATCAGCATCTGCGCCAGGCGCGTCGGGTCGCCGCGCATCCGGTCGGGCAGGTGGTCGGTGTCGAGCACCAGCTCCAGCCGCCGCTCGGCGGCGCGCTCGCGCACCATCTCGAAGGCGCGCGACATCAGCATGTCCAGCGTGAACTCGACCTCCTCCAGCACCATCGTGCCGGCCCCGATCTTGGACAGGTCGAGGATGTCGTTGATCACCTGCAGCAGGTGGCGCGCGGCGCCGTCGACCTTGCCCAGGCGCTGGCGTTGCTGGGCATCGCGGCTGTCGCGCTGCATCAGGTGGGTCAGGCCGATGATGGCGTTCATCGGCGTGCGGATCTCGTGGCTCATGTTCGCCAGGAAGGCGCTCTTGGCCCGGTTGGCGGCCTGCGCCGCGTCGCGCGACTGCGCCAGCGCCGCGCTGGCACGCAGCAGGTCGGCCTCGGCACGCTTGAGCGCGCTGATGTCGAAGGCCGTCACGTAGACGCCGCGCACGCTGCCGTCCTCGGCCAGGTCGGGCTGGTAGTGCATCTGGTGCACGAAGAGGCTGCCGTCCGGGCGCCGCGTCTCGCGCTCGAAGTGCTGGGCCTGGCCCTGCAGCGCCAGCGCCATCTGCGGCGTGATGGTGCGCAGGTCGGCCTCGGTGTCGTCGAAGATCTCGGCGGCGGTGTGCCCGATCACCTGCTCGGGCGTCTTGCGGTACCAGTCGTAGAAGGTGCGGTTGGCGAAGCGGCAGCGCTGCTCGTGGTCCCAGTAGGCCACCCGGCCGGGCAGCTTGTCGGTGATGGTGCGGGTGAAGCGGTCGGCACGCGCCAGCGCGTCGTTGGCGGCCTGCA
>JAURXG010000031.1 GCA_030654555.1 Aquabacterium sp. | reverse complement strand
ATCCAGACCGGCCTGCGGCAGGCGCGGTTGCGGCTGCATCAAGCGGACCGGCAGTTGCAACAGGGCGGTGAACTGGCTATCGGTCACAGGCTCGACCGGCACACGCAGCGCGAAGCGGTCGTAAAACGCCTGCAGCGCGTCGTCGTCGGGCACCTCGTTGGTGGCTCCGACCACGGTGATCAGCGGGACCGGAACCCGGCCGCTGCCGTTGTCGAACTCGCGCTCGTTGAGCAGGGTCAGCAGCGCGTTGAGGATCGCCGAGTTGGCCTTGAACACCTCGTCGAGGAAGGCGATGCCGGCGGTGGGCAGGTAGCCGTCGATCAGGCGCTCGTAGCGGTCGTCCTCCAGCGCCTTCAGCGACAGCGGGCCGAACAGCTCCTCGGGTGTGGAGAAGCGGGTGAGCAGGCGCTCGAAGTAGCGCGCGCCGTCGAAGGCGCGGTGCAGCCGCCGAGCCAGCTCGCTCTTGGCGGTGCCGGGCGGGCCGATCAGCAGCACATGCTCGCCGGCCAGCGCGGCCAGCAGCAGCAGGCGCACGGCGGTGTCGCGCTCCAGCAGGCCATGCTCCAGCACCTGCAGGTGGGCGGCGAGGCGGGACTGCAGCGGCTGCAGTGCGGGGGCTATGGTTTCAAGGGCCATGGCGCGGATTGTGGCCAGAACCGGCGCCTGCGCGGTGGCGGCTGGATCAAGCCGGCCGCGTGCACGACGCGCCGCGGCGTCAGACCCAGGGCGGCGGCAGCCCTTCGGCGGCCATCGCGCGCTGCACCGCCGGCCGCGCCTGCAGGCGTTGCAGCCACGCGGCGATGGCTGGCCGGGTGCGCGCCGGCGGCGAGGCCGTGCCCTCGAAGCCACGCGTCCAGCGGCACAGCATGAAGCCGTAGGCGTCGCAAACGCCGTAGCGATCGCCCAGCAGCCAGGCCTGGCCATGGCCGGCGAGCTGGATCTCGATCTGGTCGAGCAGCCCGCCCACCTTGGCCTGGGCGTGGGCCTTGACCTGCGCGGCGCAGGCCGCGGCGCCCTCGTCGACGATGCGCTCGGGGTAGAAGTAGTGCATCAACGTGGCCTGCAGCGTATTGGTCATCCACACCAGCCACTTGTAGGCCTGGGCGCGTTCGGGCGTGCCGAGGGCCGGCAGCAGGCCGGCGTCGGGCGCTCGATCGGCCAGGTGCAGGCAGATCGCTGCCGCTTCGTACAGCACCAGGTCGCCGTCGCGCAGCACCGGGATCTGGCCGTTGGGGTTCAGCGCCAGGTAGGCGGGCTGATGGTGGGCGTTCTGCGTGCGGTCGACCAGCCGCAGCGTGAACGGCAGGCCCAGCTCGTGCAGCAGGATGTGCGGCGCCATGCTGGCGTTGCCGGGGAAGTAGTGCAGTTCGATCATCGTGGTGCGTGGCGGCGAGGCAGGGAACGTGATGATGCCTGCGCGCCGCGGGCCCGCGGCGGCACCGGCCGTGCCCTGCACTCGTTGCGCCAGCGCCGACCTATGCACGGCGATGCATATCGCGCGCGCCGGTGCCAGCGGCAAGAATCGCGGCCCGACCGACAGGTCTGCTGCGCCACCCCGGTCGCCACTCTCAGGTTCTCATGGATGCGTTCACCCAGAGCTTCGGCCTCGCGCTGAGCCTCATCGCCCAGGCCGACGCCGCGCTGTGGCACATCGTCGGGCTGTCGCTGCGCGTCAGCGGCACCGCCTGCGCGCTGGGCGCCGGCATCGGCCTGCTGCTGGGGGCCTGGCTGGCGGTGGCGCGTTTCCCCGGCCAGGCGGTGGTGGTGGGCGCGCTCAACACGCTGCTGGCGCTGCCCTCGGTGGTGGTGGGCCTGATGGTCTACCTGCTGCTGTCACGCACCGGCCCGCTGGGCAGCTGGGGCATCCTGTTCACGCCCGCGGCCATGGTCATCGCGCAGAGCATCCTGGTGGTGCCGCTGATCGCCGCGCTGGCGCGCCAGCTGGTGGTCGACGCGCTGCGCGAGGGCGGCGACGAGCTGGCCGCGATGGGCGCCGGCCGGCTGCTGTCGGCGCTGCTGCTGCTGGCGCACGAGCGGCTGGCGGTGCTGACCGTGCTGCTGACCGCCTTCGGCCGCGCGGTGGCCGAGGTGGGCGCGGTGATGATCGTCGGCGGCAACATCGATGGCGTCACCCGGGTGATGACCACCGCCATCGCGCTGGAGACCAGCAAGGGCGACCTGCCGCTGGCGCTGGCGCTGGGCCTGGTGCTGCTGGGCGTGGTGGCGCTGATCAACCTGGCGGTGGGGCTGACGCAGCGCCGCGGTGGTGACAGGCCGCGTCTGGCCGGCGGGCTGGCCGGATGAGCCGCGCCCCGACCCTGGCGGTGCTGCCGGCGGCCGTGCGCGCGCCGCTGATCAGCCTGCAGCAGGCCGGCGTGCGCTACGGCGCGCAGGTGGCGCTGCGCGGGATCACGCTGCAGGTCCACCGCGGCGACCGCATCGCGCTGGTGGGCGCCAACGGCGCGGGCAAGACCACGCTGCTGCGGCTGCTCAACGGGCTGCAGGCGCCCAGTGACGGCCAGCGCGCGCTGCTGCCAGTCGATGGCGCGCCGGGCGGCCGCCCGCCGGTCGCGGCGATGCTGTTCCAGCGGCCCTTCCTGCTGCACTTCAGCGTGCGGCGCAACCTGCAACTAGCGCTGTGGCTGGCCGGCGTGCCGGCGGCCGAGCGCGCCGGCCGGCTGCAAGGCGCGCTGCAGCGCGTGGGCCTGCAAGCCATGGCCGATCGGCCGGCGCGCAGCCTGTCGGGTGGCCAGCAGCAGCGCCTGGCGCTGGCCAGGGCCTGGGCGGTGCAGCCCGACATCCTGTTCCTGGACGAACCCACCGCCAGCCTGGACCCCTCGGCCCGGCGCGAGGTGGAGACGCTGATCGACGATTTCGGCCGTGCCGGCATGGCGCTGGTGATGAGCACCCACAACCTGGGCCAGGCCAAGCGGCTGGCCAGCCGCGTGCTGTACCTCGATGCCGGCCGCCTGCTGGCCGACCTGCCGGTGGACGACTTCTTCCACCGCACCGATTTGCCGCCCGAGGCGGCGCAATTCCTCAAAGGAGAACTCCCATGGACCTGAACATTCGCCACCTGCTGCGTCGCGCTGCCCACACGGCGCTGCTGGCCGTCTCGCTGGCCGCCAGCGGCGCTGCGCTGGCGCAAGCCAACTTCATCGTGATGGCCTCGACCACCTCGACCGAGCAATCGGGCCTGTTCGCCCACCTGCTGCCGGCCTTCAAGGCCGCCACCGGCACCGACGTGCGCGTGGTGGCGCTGGGCACCGGCCAGGCGCTGGACATGGGCCGCCGTGGCGATGCCGACATCGTCTTCGTGCACGACCAGGCGGCCGAGCAGAAGTTCGTCGCCGATGGCTGGGGCCTCAAGCGCCTGCCGGTGATGTACAACGACTTCGTGCTGATCGGCCCCGCTGCCGATCCGGCCAAGACCCGGGGCAAGGACATCACCGCGGCGCTGCAGAAGGTGGCGGCCGCGGGGGCGCAATTCATCTCGCGCGGCGACAAGAGCGGCACCCATGCCGCCGAGCTGCGCTACTGGAAGGCGGCGGGCACCGACATCGCCGCCGCCAAACCCGCGGGCTACAAGGAGTGCGGCTGCGGCATGGGCCCGGCGCTGAACATCGCCTCGTCCACCGGCGCCTATGTGCTGGCCGACCGCGGCACCTGGCTGAACTTCAAGAACCGCGGCGATCTGGCGGTGCTGGTCGAAGGCGACAACCGGCTGTTCAACCAGTACGGCGTGATGGTCGTCAACCCGGCCAGGCACCCGCATGTGAAGCTGGCGCTGGCCCAGGGCTTTGCCGACTGGGTGGTGTCGCCGGCCGGCCAGGCGGCGATCGCCGGCTACAAGATCGGCGGCGAACAGCTGTTCTTCCCCAACGCCGGCCAATAGGGCCGCGCCGGCCGGCTCGACCGGCCGATGAGAGTGATTCTCAGGTGGGTGGCGGGTTCGTCTCAGGCTGGAACAGCCGGGCCGATCTCCCCACCGCGCCTAGGGTTTAGCCTAGGTTCTCGCGGGCGGCCGCTATGCAGATGATTGCATATGCCAAAGCCCGCGCACGGCGCGCGGGCGGGTGTCTCAACCTTTCGACCCCGCGGAGAAGAACGCCATGCAGAAAAGCCTGCACATCAACCCGGAGAAGTGCACCGGGTGCCTGCAATGCGAGATGGCCTGTTCCTTTGAGAACTACGGCACCTACGCGCCGGCCAAGTCGCGCATCAAGGTGTTCGACTTCCACCACACGGGCCGCAAGGTGCCCTACACCTGCACCCAGTGC